>JAGBFY010000041.1 GCA_017936245.1 Kiritimatiellia bacterium | reverse complement strand
GGTGTTCATGCTTGAGGGGCTTGGCGGACCGATTGATGTCACGGATTCGCTTCTCAACAGGGCCGGACTCGACTGGGCGTATTCCGAGATATTCCAGACCTATGACCGTTGGCAGTTCGAGAACTATCTCCCTGCGGCGAACGTAAGGGCTGAACGTTTCGGTTCGCTCGTCCATTTCGCGGAGACGCACGACAACGACAGGCTCGCAAAGGGAGGACAGGTCTATGCCCGTCTCCGTGTCGCGCTTGCTGCCCTGCTCAGCCATCAAGGCGCTTGGGGCATTGCGAACGGCGTGGAGTGGTTCGCCACAGAGAAGATAGACGTTCACGGGAAGAATGATCTCAATTGGGGGGTGGGGGATAACATGGTGTCCCTCATCTCTACGCTGAACACTCTGCTTTCCTCCCATCCGTCATTTGCGGGCGTTACGAGGCAGCGTCTCATTCAGCGAGGGGACGGCAACTTCCTTGCTGTGCTTCGCGGAGACGACGTCCTTGTCCTTGCCAACCTTGATTGTTGCAATCCGGTGCATGTACAGTGGGATGCCGCGCTGTTTCCGGATGGAAGGTGTTGGGATCTTCTTGGTAGGCAGGACTATGATCTCAGGCAGGGCTTTGTGCTTGAGCCTGGCGGGTTCATGTGCCTTGAGAGGAAGGGTCGGAGCGGCCGCACGGAATGCGTAACCCTGCCGGAGTGTGCGAATCAGACGTCGATGGAGCCGCCGAGCATGGCATGGCGTTGGCCGGAGGATGCAAGGCGAGAAGTGTGTATCCCTAATGGTATGAGCCTTCGCATTGAATCTCCGTATCCATATCGCGCATTGATTCTTGAAGGCGGGCGGGCCTTCCCCGAAGTGCCGTCGTATGAAGGGGATGGAACCCGTGCGCGTAGGCTCACGTTGGAACTCGCAGTGTTCGCGCCTGATGGAGTCAAGCGGACGCGTTCGGCATTGCTTGTCCTGCCGCCTCTTGAAAAGGCTTGTGTTAAGCTTTCCGTATCAGGTGATGAGATTCGCCGCGATCCGACCTTGCGCACTTGCCTTTCAAACGGTTCGGGTGCGGATGCGTTCGTGCCTGTTCGTTGGGGCGAGATCCGCTCACAGTACGATTCGCTCTTTTCGGCGAATCCAAATCCTGAGTGTCCGTCGGACCGCATTGTGCTGTGGACCCGCTGCCGCGCATGGCTACAGTACGAAGGATACTCCCACGAGATTTCCGCGGAAACAACCGAGTCCTTCCGATCCGATCCAGCAGGGCGTTTCGCCGAATGGCGTTTCCGCGTTCCATCGGGAATGGGACGCGAAGTTCCGTTCTCGTTCCGGCTCGAACTTGCGCCGGGAGAGAACGCCGCGCGTCTTTCGGTGCGCCGTGAGGATGCGCTTGCCGATGGATTCGGCGAAAGTGTCCGGATTGTGTTCCGGCCCGACCTGGAATGCCGCAGTTTCCATGAAGTCACCAAGGCGTATCTTGGTGAGGACGGGATAGTCTCGCGCATAAACAGCAACGTGCATCTTGATGTGCAAGGCGGTGAATTCCACGCCGAGCCGCAATGGTCGTATTCGGTTCCGCATCCGGACGAGGCGGAGCGCGGTCAGGAGCCTTGCGGAGATCTGTATTCGCCGGGGTGGATATCATGTGATTTCACGCCCGGCGACAGCGCAGCGATCGTCTGCCGGTATGGCGATGCGAAGGGGTTCGCGGATGATGCATCGCCCGCGAATGTTCCGGAGGGGGAAACGCTTCCGCTTGCGGATGCGTTGCATGAGGCGATGGAGCTGTTCCTTGTCCGGCGGAACGGAAACAAGACCGTCATCGCCGGATATCCGTGGTTTCTGGACTGGGGGCGCGACACGTTCATCTTCCTGCGTGGTGCGATTGCCGATGGACGTCTGGACGATGCGGAAAAGATCCTTGCGGCATTTGCCGCGTTTGAAGAGAACGGCACATTGCCGAACATCATCTACGGCGAGACGGCCGGGAACCGCGATACCGTGGATGCACAGCTCTGGTTTGTGCTGTGCGTAAAGGAGTGGATTGCGAAGGTCGGCGGCAAACGCCGCACGGCGCAGAAGATGTTCCGCAGTACAGTCGAGTCGATAGTGGAAAACTACGTGAAGGGCACTCCGAACGGAATTCACGTGGACAAGGATTCCGGTCTTGTTTGGACGCCGTCGCACTTCACTTGGATGGATACGAACTATCCGGCGTGCACTCCTCGTTGCGGATATCCGGTGGACATTCAGGCGATGTGGATAGCCGCGTTGCGTTTCGTGGGCGGCGAATGGAACGCGCTTGCGGACAAGGCGGCTGAAAGTGTAATGCGCTACTTTGCCGGAAACGAAGGCTTTGCGGACTGCCTCGATGCTTGGAACGGAGAGCCAGCGGCGCAGGCGGCAGCGGATTTTTCAGTGCGTCCCAACCAGCTGCATCTTGTAACCCTTGACGCTGTGACGGATGTGGAAATGGCGCATAGAATCGTAGATTCCTGCGAACGTCTGCTTGTGCCGGGCGGAATAAGGTCGCTCGCGGCGGTAGACTCGAAATACCGAGGGTGCTATTCCGGCGACGAGGATTCAAGCCGCAAGCCCGCCTACCACAACGGCACGGTATGGGCATGGCCGATGCCGCTCTATGCCGAGGCGGCTGTAAAGTGCGGAAGGCTCACTGCGGCGCAGGCTGGATCGTTGCTTGCCGGCGTTGTGGAGAACATCAACACGGAATGTCTGTGCCATGTCTCGGAGATTGCAGATGGCGACGCTCCGCATGCGCAGAAGGGTTGCCGCGCCCAGGCCTGGAGCGTTTCCGAGTTTCTCCGGGTCCTTCTGCTTCTTGGAGTGCGTACTGACCTTTTAAAAAGTTGATACTGACCCTCTGCGAAGTCCGTACAGACCCTTTGCACTGCCCGTACAGCCCCTCTGAATTGCCCGTACAGGACAATCCATTTAGGCATACAGGGAAAGTCGTTTAGGAGTACAGGGAAAGTGCTTAGGGAGTACCGGAGAATTTGCTTCCCTATACAGGACAAATTGCACTAAAACGGTAGGGTGGTCACATCGCGATGCTTCATAGGAGCAAAGAAGGGTGTGTCCCTTCGGGGCGTTAACTATCGTTGGTGCATTTACTTTGGAAAAAGGGCAAATTGCAGTAGATTATTAAGGTAGTTTTTGAGATTGACTGGAAGTTTAGACTGTGATACCATAAGAGCCAATCAGTTGAAAAAAGGAAGGCTATATTCCATTACATTAACTTGCAAGGTAGAGGATTTTATGAGTTTTAAGGTTTTTTCGATTTTTCTGCTTTGCGCAGGGTTGCTGTTCTCATGCACTGCTGAAGCTGACTCTGTCTCTTGCATCGTTTCGGGTTCAACAGTCAGAGATGCGGCGGCAAGTGCCATGTCCGCCGAAGCCATTTCTTTTGATACGGTCGCGTGTGCGCAAAGCTCGTCCTTGGCGGTTTCTGAACTTGATTCGGTTACAGCCGATTCGGAAGCATCTGCCGGAGTAAATCTCAACTCGCTATCGGTTGGGTTTATGTTTATTTTCAGATAGGTCAACGAAAGGAATCAATAAAATGGCATCCAAAATCAATTTATCCGCTGTCGCAGTTTTGGCGGCAGGAATCGTAGGTGCGACACCGAGTGTATCTAATGTTGCCATGGTTCAGGATCCTGGATCACGAGTTGTTACGGTAACATACGACCTTGGAACGGAACCTGCAATCGTCACGCTGGATATCACGACCAACAATGTCTCAATCGGTGCGGAGAACATTTCCTATCTTTCTGGTGACGTAAATAAAAAGGTTATGGGTGGCTCTGGCAAGAAGTTGACCTGGAAGCCGGATAAGTCTTGGAACGGACATCTCATCAAGGATGGCTCTGTGAAGGCGGTAGTCAAGGCTTGGGCGACAAATTCGCCGCCCGATTATATGGTCGTCGATTTGACTGGTACTGTCGAACCGCGTTTCTATACGTGTGAGGCGGCGCTTCCTGGCGGGCTCCTTTCCAACAACTATTACCGCACGACAGCAATGGTGATGCGCCGCATTCCTGCCGATTGCATCACTTGGACTATGGGCAATTCCGGAAATGAAACAGGAACTGATGCCACCTGGGTGACAGCTAATCGTGAATGGCAGCATACGGTGACAATGGATCATGACTATTACATGGGCGTCTTTGAAATGACGCAGGGACAATATTACCATGCGCTTGGAAAGAGGCACTATAAAGAAACAGATAATAATGATAGGTCCCAAGATCTCTTCGATGAGGTGGACTGGGAGTTGCGTCCGCTCGATAATGTGCGCTATGTTGAGGTGCGCAATAATGTAACGCCTTACGCTTACAGTGGCTCGTTCAAGACGTATGACTATCCTGCCGAACCAAAGTCGGATTCCATTATTGGGGGACTCCGTTCGAAAACTGGCATTATGTTTGAATTGCCTAGTGAAGCTGAATGGGAGTATGCCTGCCGAGCTGGAACTGGTGAAGGGTTCTGGAATGACGGAAGTCGTATCTCGGCAAGCACAAAGTGCCCGAATCTGCCTGGACGTGTATCTTACAACGGCGGCACCCCAGTTGAAGGAGATGAAAACTTTGGTGTAGAGGATAAGCACAAGTGGACTTCCAAGAACGGTACGGCTATTGTCGGTAGTTATGCGCCGAATAAATGGGGGCTGTATGATATGCACGGTAATGTGTGGGAATGGTGCAATGATTTTTGGGTGCAAGATATTTCCGCCTATAAGGATTATCTTTCTTCCGGTGCTGCCAATGCTTACGGAGATTTTCTTGCCGACAAGACAACTCAATCGCCCAGGAGCCGTGTGAGAAGGGGTGGATGCTGGGCGAATGATGTCAGCTACTGCCGTAGCGCCCATCGTAATTATGAGGGTCAGTATTCTCATGATAACATTGGTCTCCGTCTCGTATGTCCGGTAGGTATTCCATGATTACGCGCAGGGGTTTCATAGCTTCAGGATCGGCGATTGCACTAGCCGATTCTTTCGATGTGTTTGGCAAGGATGGCGTTGCTCCAAATCTTCGCATAGGAGTTCTTTCCGATCCGCACATGAAAGGCGAGGGGACGGATGGACCTCTGGAAAAGGCGCTTCGCATCTTTGACCGCATGAAAGTGGATGCTGTCGCTTGTTGCGGGGCCGTGGCTACAAGCGGATTAGTGCACGAGCTTGAACGGGTTGGATCGGTCTGGAATCGGGTGTTCCCCAAT
>JAGBFY010000408.1 GCA_017936245.1 Kiritimatiellia bacterium | reverse complement strand
TTCACGACACCACCTGGAGATAGTCGAGGTTCATATCCTCGGGACCGGTCATGAAGCAGCCTTTGTCTTTGGCGAAGAGAATATGCTCGAGAATGTCCGGCGTGATCCGCTCTCCCGGAGCGACGATCGGGATTCCGGGCGGATAGCTCATCACAAATTCGCCGGCCACGAGACCGACGCTCTTTTCCATCGGCACCCTGCGCTTCGGCGCGTAGAACGCCTCCTGCGGCGCCATCGCGATTTCGGGGTCGATGTATTCGTGATCGAAAAGTCCGGCCGGATTGCGTTCATGCAAGCGCTTGATTTCCGCGAGCGCGGAGATGAGACGCTCCACGTCCATCATCCGGTCGCCGGCGGAAAGAATCGCCAGCAGGTTGCCGACATCACCGAATTCTATTTGTATTCCGTAATCGTCGCGGAGATGGTCATAGACCTCGATTCCCGCAAGTCCGATGTTGCGAGTGTGGACGGAAAGTTTCGTCCGGTCGAACGCGAAAACCGCGTCGCCGTCGACAAGCTCCGGACCGAACGCGTGGTAGCCGCCAAGATCGTTTATCTCGTCGCGCGCGTAGTCCGCGAAATCCATCGTCTTCTGGTAGTCGGCGCGCCCCTTGAAAAAGAGATGGCGCCTGGCGATGTCGAGGGACGACAGAAGCAGATAGTTCGCGCTCGTCGACTGCGTGAGGGTGATGATCTGACGCACGTAGTCGGGGTTTACCGGACGGCGCGTGAGCAGGATCGAACTCTGCGTGAGCGAGCCGCCCGTCTTGTGGATTGAGCACGCCGCCATGTCCGCGCCCGCCGCCATCGCGGAGACGGGAAGATCCTCATGGAACGTGAAGTGCGTTCCGTGCGCTTCGTCCGCGAGAACGAGCATTCCGGCCTCATGCGCCAGCTTCACTATCGTGACGAGGTCGGAGCATATTCCGTAATACGTCGGATTATTGACGAGAATCGCCTTCGCATCCGGATGCTCCTTGATCGCCTTCTTTATGTCGGCGATGCGCATCCCGAGTGGGATACCGAGCTTCCTGTCGCGGCCCGGGTTGATGTACACGGGAACGGCGCCGTTCACGACGAGCGCGTTTATCGCACTGCGGTGGACGTTGCGCGGAAGGATTATCTTATCCCCTCTTCCGGTCGCCGCCCAGATCATGGTCTGTACGGCCGAGGTCGTACCGTTCACCATGAAGAAGGCATTGTCGGCACCGAACGCCTCGGCGGCAAGCGACTGGGCGTCCTTGATGACGGAAACCGGATGCCCGAGGTTGTCCAGCGGCTTCATCGAGTTGACGTCGAGCGCCATGCACAACTTGCCGAAGTACTCGGGGAGTTCGGGGTTCACACGCCCGCCCTTGTGGGCGGGAACATCGAAATGCGCCAGGCGGTTGATCCGCTGCGCGTTCAACGCCTCTGCGAGAGGCGCGGCATTCTGTTCAAGGTCCAATTCATGCAATCCCCGAGCAGGTTGTTCCACAGGGGCGTAGCTTCCTGTCGTGCACTCGCACGTGGAGAGTCACCTATTATGGAATGAACGGCGCGGATTATATCAAACATGACCATGCGGTTCAATACCGTTTTCACAAAAAAATCGCGCGTTCACGGATTATCTCCTTCGGTTCGCCGATCTCTATCTTCGGTGCATTGGCCAGGAGATAATCCTCTGCCTCCTTGCTCCAAAGTCCCTTGTGCGCAGCGCATATCCTGTCGAGTTCCGCGAACAGCGGATTCTCTCTGCCCTTCTCCGCAAAATCCGATATCGCGGTCATCGGCATTTTGACGTGCGTGTACACAAGGCGTTGCCGCCGGGAACCTTGAGAAGATCGAGCGTGGTGCCGGCAACAGGCATCATAAGTTTCGTGATTTTCATAGTTTGCATTTTACCACACTTCCGCGATTTCGTCCCGTCGCGCTGTTCGTCGAGCCGCTTCCTCCGTTCGTGGCATTCGAGGCTTTGGGTGGAGTGGATGATGCGGCGGAATGCCGCCGCGCTGTCGATTCCGATATTCTCGAGTTCGTGACGGTAGCGGTTGTACGCCGCCTCATAGGTCATGCGCGTATTGAGCGAATAGCGCCGCACACGGCCATCGTCTCGGCGCATTTGCCGACCCTTTGCACATCCTCCGAAGCTTTCGTTTTCGCCGTTCCGGTGAAGTTTTCGTACACGTATGCGCGTCCGGCGGACGCGCCCTCACATTTCCCTTCTGCATGGTGCGGAGGGGATTCAACAACAACAGATAAAAAGAAAGGAAACTGCAAATGACAGAACCTAGATTCATAACAACCAAGGGTTCGACGTCCCTGACGGACAAACCCTACTACATCGGATTCGTGCAGCACGATTCGGTGATGACGAAAAAGGAGACGTACGAGTTCCTCGCGGAAAGGCTCGCGTTCTCCGAAGCGAACATCTGCGCGACGTTCCGCGCTCTTGCGGCCGCGCTCGAAATCAACGCGGCAAAGGGACTCATCACCTTCTTCGACAAGGTCGCCTCAGTGCGCACGGTCGTGAAAGGCTCCTTCGCGAACTCCAACGGTCCGTGGGTCAAGGGGAAGAACTTCCTCATGCTCAACGCCGTCGAGCTCGATCCGTTCAAGAGCATGCTCGAGGGCGTGATCCCCGTCAACCGCACCGGCGGCATCGTGCCGGTGATCAAGAGCGTACTCGACAACGTCACAGGCATCTACGACGTGATTTCCGGAAAAGAATGAAT
>JAGBFY010000407.1 GCA_017936245.1 Kiritimatiellia bacterium | reverse complement strand
GGTACTTCAGATATTGGGTGCTATGAATATGATTGGCGGGATGTTTATGCCGGTATGCTCTCTGGTACGAGGCTTTCGTTGTCGGCGGCATCGCAATATGTTACGAAAGACAGCTCAAATCTGTTGAAGATCGGTGGTGGACATTCACTTGAAGGGGAATGGCGGTCAAGAGGCGGGATACTTTGCTTTAATGTGAATGTTTCCGGTGACGGTAGCTTCACTTTTGCTGTTGACGGCGAACCATTGTCAGTTGTGGATAAGGCTACGTCAGGATTGGTGTCAGTCAAGATTCCTTCGGGAAATCATACGTTCACAATGTCATGTACCAAAAGCCCTAAAGCATCGGCTCTTATTGGACCATTCGACGAAAAGATTGGAACGGTTTTTTCGGTGAAGTAGCTGATAACCATACAAATGCGGGCGGTTTGAAAACTGTGGCAATTAGTGCCAAGAACGGCTCAGCATTTCGGTGATTGAGGCCGCTGATCGCGCAAACGATCACGAGCCGACCATACACTGGCAGGTGAGCCGAACGAGTGCCGTCCGTAGGGAGGGTTCTCGAAAACACCTCTCGCCCAGCGCTATGCGGAGCGAGCCCGTGGGGCGGATTGGCGGCTCGGCTGTATTCTCGCGTCGCCGCCAATCACAAGCCCCCTTGGTTGAGAGGTGGTGAAAATCACACACTCCTCATATACAGCGGGCAAAAACAGGGGTTGGGGCGGATTTTTAGCGCTCCACGACCTGTTCAATATCGACTTCACCCCTTATTTTAGGGCTTCGAAAAATATTTTCACTTTTTTTAGTCTGTCCCCAAAAGTGCGTTTAGGGATGCCCAAATCCTTCCACGTTTGATACTTCAAAACTGCTTCAAGAACATTTGCGTAATCATCGCCAAGTTCTGTTCGCACTCGCTTTATGGCTCGTGTTCGACGTTTTTTATCACGTTCTTTTTGCCTTCTTTCCTCAAGTTCTTGATTGAGTTTGTCGTGTTCGTAGTCGCAGGCTTCGATTATGCGCTCGGTGGCGCGTGGATCGGCAACTGTAAGAGCAGCTGATTCAGCAGTGTCGGCTTGATGACCGAGGGTTTTTCGGTTTTTCATGCCGCACCGCCTCTCGCGTGCGTGTACGCATACGCACGCGCGGGCGCGACAAGTACTAAACTATATTTAGTATAGTTAAATACAATAACTCCTATACTAAATACTATACTAAATACTATATTAATAACTATCCTACACTTAGTATAGTTGCAATTAATTGCTTGGGGATGGGGGAGTACGGATGTGCAGTTCATCTGTAGATCTCCTTTCCCTCGGCGGCGAACTTGAACTGTGCGGCAAGGAACGCGGGCGGCGCTACGATGTTGCGCGACTCGGCGAAGATGATGCGCGTAGCATCGATGATATCCCGATAGAACAGGTCGTCATCAATCAGGTTGTAGTACTTGCGCTACGCGCAGACGACTTATATCGACTTTGCGAGCGGAGCCGGAAGGAAGGCTTTACACCGATGCCCGGACTTGTCGCGCAAGCGCGACGGCATCGTCGTAAGAGTCTTATCCTTCCTTCCGTCTCCGCTCGTAGAAGCGAATCGTTTATCAAGAAGTGCGCCGCTCGATCGGGAAATGTGCCGAAGAGCGAAGCTCGAAGGGAAACCGCACAGACCGAAGGTCGAGCGCACGAGCCGCAAGGCGGCGAAGTGACCGAAAGGGGTCGCGATAGGCGTTTGCGGCACGCCCGCCGCCGTAGGCGGCATGTCCGGGGCGTGACAGACAGCTCAGCGCCCTTATTTTATCGGGGTGAAACGCACTTTTGGCCTTGTTCGGGGTGGACTTTGGGTGGCTCTTTATGGATAACCATGCAAAAGAGACAAAACTCCAATCGGAATCATATTCTCTGCGACTCTGCGTTAAAATCAAAAATAACCCCTACTTCTACACGATTCTACACGTTCTTCACGGTAAAACCGCCGTGGTCATTGTATGAAACACGTGAATTGCAAGCCAAATGAGTCAATTTTTTTGCGAGGATTCTTAATGCTTTTGGCATCACTTTAAATGCTCTCATATTTTTCTCCTTCTTTATGCGGCTTTGTTGTAGGCTGTGTCGTATTCATAGGCGGTTTTGCCATCAAGTAGTTTTCTATGAATTGAGTTTATGACCTTTTCGAGGTGGTGCATTTGTGCAGTTGTGCACTTTCCGAAGTCGGTTCCTTTGGGATACCACCTGCGGACGAACCTGTTGCAGTTTTCGACGGATCCTTTTTCCCATGAGGCGTAAGCGCGCGTGTAGTACACGTTGCAACCTACGATAGCCTTGATCTTGTCTGGGTCTAAAAACTCACATCCGTTGTCGGTTGTGATGGAGATTGCGTTATTGATGGCTTTACGGGCGGCAATACAATTATGTGAATTTGATTGGTTACGCGCATTTTCGTTCCTTTGTTCTCGTTATTTTCGTTTATTTTGTCCTGTGCGGTAAAAGGATTGTATTCACAGTATTTTCGTCGGCGTCGGTCTTTTGGATCGGCAATCGCGAGCCCTGTGGCTCCCCTTAGGTACCCCCGCCTCCATGTCTCGTACCGTAGGCCATGCTTTGCGGCGAATTGCCGAAGCGTTATCCGGCATCCTGCATTAATGATTCTATTCCAGTCTGAGGCAAGAGTCTGTCAGAGATTTTTTTTTTTAAGAATTCCATTGAAAAAAAAATGATTTTGGTATTATTGCGTCCGTTAAGGAACATTGGAGGTTTAATGATGCAAGAAAGATGGATAGCGGTTGCCTGTTCCGTGGCGTCATTCGTTGGTTTGGTTACGCATGGTGCGCCGAAAATAGCCGACAACAGTGTTGCGGTCTCGCAGGATGAGGCCACCCGCGTGGTCAAAGTGTCATATTCACTTGTGGACGCGCCGGCAGTGGTCACGGTTAATGTGCTCACGAACGGCGTGCCGGTATGCCCGTCGGCAATGTGGCACGTCTCCGGCGCGGTGAACAGGCTCGTTAAGGGCTCGGGACCGCATGATATACTCTGGTCTCCGGACGACGCCTTTCCGGAGATTGGAAAGGTGGACATCTCCGCCGAGCTGACCGTTTGGGCTCCGGATGCGCCGCCGCCGTACATGGCGGTTGATCTGTCGCTTACGAATTCGACTCTTCGTCCAAGCCGTTTCTACTATGCCGATGAGGCCTCCGTCCCCGGAACGGCCACCAACCGGCTCTACAAGTCGACCGTTCTTCTCATGCGGCTGATTCCGGCGGCAGAGGTGCGTTGGCGCATGGGCGGACCGAAGGGAGAGGTCGGAATGAATGATGCAACCCGTGAGACGATCCATTACGTTACGCTTTCTTCCGACTATTACATTGGCGTTTATCCCGTGACCCAGCTTCAATATGCGATTGTGGGCGGCGAAAGAAATAGCACATGTAAGGGGCCTGGTTTCCCCGATGCAGACCTTCAGCCTGTCGATTACTGCAGTTACAATGAACTTCGCGGGTCGTCCGTAAGCTGGCCCGCCGATCTGCACAAGGTGGCATCCGGGTCTGGTGTCGATCTTTTCCGCAAGCATACCGGAATCGCTTCGTTCGACTTGCCGACGGATGCGCAGTGGGAATACGCCTGCCGGGCGGGAACCGCCACCTCGCTCAATTCAGGGTGCAACATAACCGACGCCAATGTGGATGCGGCGTTGGACGAGGTTGCATGGTACCGCGACAATTCAGGGCTTGTCGCGCATGAAGTCGGTCTTAAAAAGCCAAATAACTGGGGGCTTTACGACATGCACGGCAATGTGCTCGAGTGGGTGCTCGACTGGTATTCGACCGGTTCTGCTGATTACTGCGTGGAGGGATCGGATGTCCGTGATCCGAAGGGCGATGATGCCCCTGAGAACAAATGGCGGATTCAACGCGGCGGCGGGTGGAATCTCAACGCGCGCGCAAACCGTTCGGCGTGGCGCGGTTATACGACGCCCGGGAATCATTGGGAAAAGACGCAGGGCGGTTTCGGTTTCCGGCTCGTCTGTGACGCGACTGCCGAGTGAAAGGGGAAATGGAAATGATGAATCGATTTTTTGCTTTCGCCGTGCTTGCGTCTGTGGTTGCGCAAGCCGCTCTTCCGTCCATAGATGACGATTCTGTGACGATTGTCCAGAACGCCGCCACGCGCGGAATCGCCGTTTCATACACCCTCACGGACGGACCTGCGATCATCATACCGACGTTCCTGACGAACGGGATGCCGCTCGCCGCCGCCGAGACGACGCGTCTTGTGGGCGATGTGAACCGCATCACGGAGGCCGGAGAGCGTTCGTTTATGTGGTTCCCCGATGACGACCGTGCGGGATTCTCCGTTGAGGACGGTTCTTTCTCCGTCAAATTGAAGGCGTATCCCACGAACCGGGCGCCCGATGTCGTCGTGTTCGATCTGGCGGTGCCGACATCCGAAGCGCGCAGATACTACGCTTCGCTTGAAGCCTTGCCGTACGGCATCACGAACGACATCTACAAGACGACGAAGCTCGTCATGAAAAAAGTCCGTGCCGCTGGACGCTCCTTCCGGATGGGGGCGCCTGCGTATGAAAGCCTCAACGGCGGAAACAACGACTTCCGTTCCCGCGAGATTCCGCGGCGCGTGACGTTCACGAACGATTGGTATTTGTGCGTCTATCCGCTGACGCAACTACAGATGCGGTGCGTCACCGGCAGCCGTTATTCACGGGCGGTTCACGATAATGGTGCCCTTGAAGGGGCGAACACGATTCCCGCGTCGTACGTTTCATATACTGCATTGCGCGGCAGCTCTGTCGATTGGCCGACTACGGGTAGCAGCGTCGCGGAAGGCAGTGTCATAGATACATTTCGAGACAAGTTGGGCGTGTCGTCCTTTGATCTTCTGACGAGCGCCAGATGGGAATATTCCTGCAGGGCGGGAACGCAGACGGCGTATTACACCGGCGGAAGTCCCACCAACTACACCGTTGACGCCCAAATCGACGAGTTCGCCTGGTATTCGGGGAATTCCGGCGGCGTACCGCATCCGACCGGGCTCAAAAGACCCAACAACTGGGGCTTCTACGACATGATGGGCAATGTTCAGGAGTGGGTGCTCGACTGGTATATCACCGGCAATGATCTGTCGGACGGTTCGGACCAGATCGATCCGCCCGGTCCGATCGCGCCGAAGAAAACAGACTCCAACAACAATGCTTGTCGCGTGTTGCGCGGATCTGGGTTTGGCGGTTACGTACGCAATATGCGAGTGGCATTCCCGGGTTGGGACTCGCCAGGTGAACCGAAAAACATGGGTTTCAGGCTTATGTGCGGTACGGAGTTGTGAAAGGAGTGCGGAAATGAAGAATGTCTGTTTTATCGCTCTTATCTCTGCGGCCTTGGGCGTGTCGGCGGCGTTGCCGAGAATCGACAAGGACGAGGTGGTGTTTGCTGAGGACTATGGATCGCGCGTGGTTACGGTTTCATATGTGCTTAGAGATGCGCCCGCGATCGTCACTGTCGACATTCTGACGTACGGCGTCTCTATCGGCGCGGGGAATTTCAAGATGTTTTCAGGTCCGGTGAACCGTCTTGTGACGACCCTTGACGAAAGGCTTACGCTTACTTGGAAGGGGTATGAGGAATGGCCTGAACGCAAGCTTGCCAATGCGACAGCCGTCGTAACGGCGTGGCCGGTTGATGCCCCGCCGGATTATCGAATTGTCGATCTTGCCACCGGCGAGGAGCGCTATTACGTATCTGCCGATGCCGTGCCGGGAGGAATCGGTTCCGACGAGTATAAGACCGGCAAGCTTGCGCTTCGGCGAATCCATGCTTCGGGGCGCGAATTCCGGGCAGGGGCGGCAAAGAACGAATCTGGAGGCTCCGGCTATACGACTCGTGAGGTGCCGCATCTTGTTTCCTTCACGAACGACTGGTACATCGGAGTCTATCCGTGTACGCAGAAGCAGTATGAAATCATCATGACCGGCAATGCCGCCGGTCTCAGAGCGACGCCTTCCAAGTTCGCTTCGGCGGAGGATGCGGACGTGAGGCCTGTGGAAGGTGTCAGCTATACGCACCTGCGAGGGACCGCCGATCACGGCTACGCCTGGCCGGTCAACGGCGGAGCGGTGGATCCCGAAAGATTCTTCGGTAGGATTCGTGCGGCGACCGGTGTGGCTACCTATGACCTTCCAACGGACGCGCAATGGGAGTTTTCCTGCAGGGCGGGAACGGCCACGGCTTTCAACACCGGATTGGAGCTCACGAACGACACGGTCGACGTGCGCCTTGATGCGTTCGCCTGGTATGCCGGCAATTCCGGGGGTGAAACGCTTCCTGTGGGATTGCTCCAGCCCAATGACTGGGGCCTCTATGATATGCACGGCAATGTGTGGGAATGGGTGCGTGACTGGTATTCGACGGGGGATGCATATTCCGACGGATCTTCCGTCGTGGATCCGCCCGGCGCACCATCGCATGAGAAATCATGGCGGCCCTTGCGCGGCGGAGCGAACGGCAGCAGCGCGAAAGTCGTGCGTGCCGCGTACCGTAACTATGAGGGAGCGGGGACGATTGGAAGCGGCAATTACGGTTTCCGTGTGATGTGCGGCGTGAAAGCCCGGATGGACTGAGGGAAGGAGAACGGACGATGAAAATGCTTTTGAATGTCTTTGTCCTACTGGCGGCGGCATCGCCTCTGATGGCCGCGATCCAGGTGACCGATGATTTCGCCGATGCCGATACGACCGCAGGCAATGCCGCGTTCTGGGATGTATCGAAACGTCTTGAATCCCGGACAAACGATGTGACGTGTTCATCGCTGTCGTCTGTCACAGGCATGGTCGTGACGGTTGCGTTTGCGGATGGTTTTGGCGCTGAGAATGATCCTGTCGATACCCGTTTCTGGACGAGGCGGGCCGGCGAAACGGCCATATTCCTTGACACGACCAAGCCGTACGGCATGACGATTGTGTTCAGATGAGATTATGTTGAGATATAGAGGTTGAACATGAATAGAAAGACATTTCGATTTTTCATCGGCAGCGTGGCATTTGCGGCAGGGGCGTGTTTTTTCGCTTCCTGCAATTCGGCGGGGCCGGTGTTCGAATTGGCCAAGGATGGAGTGCCGTGTGCGGTGATTGTCACGCCGGAGAAGCCGAACGGAGTGGAGAAATATGCGGCGGAGGAATTGAAATATCATCTCGACAAGGCGTTCGGTGCAGAGTTCAAGGTTGTCGGAGAAGACAACGCGGATGTTTCGAACACCGTGTACAGAATATATCTCGGGGCGACGAAAGCGGCGGCGACGGCAGGGTTGCCGGGCAGGCCTTTCGAGGAGGAGGAGCATCTCGTTAAAACCGTCGGACCTTCGCTGTTCCTGATGGGCGAGGACAACAACATGAAATACGAGGAGGTCGGAAGGCAGGGGCTGAGCAGACGCTGTGCGACGCTCTACGCCGTATACGATTTCCTTGAGACGGAACTGGGCGTAAAATGGATCTGGCCCGGCGAGCTCGGCGAGGTGATTCCGAAACGCCGTTCGTTTTCGGTTGCGGCAATCGACCGCCGGGCATCTGAGCCGCTTATATCCCGCAAATGGCATGGCACGGGGAAGCCGACGGGGAAAGTGCTCGGCTTTTCGACACCCGAGGCAATGGCGCGGTTCTACGACGCGCAACGCAGGTTTCTGATCCGCCATCGCTATGGGCATCGTCGGTATATCGTTACGGGGCACTCGTTCACAGAATGGTGGAAGCGGTTCGGCAAGAGTCATCCCGAATACTTCAACCTGCTGTCGACCGGTGAACGCAAGCCGCTGTACGACAATGCGCGCGGTGTGACCATGTGCGTTTCCGAGCCGGGAGTATGGAAACAGAAAGTCGCCGACTGGAAGGATTCGCTGACGTGGATCCGCAAGAGGGTTGGCGGTCCAAACGAGTGCACGGAATGGGTCAACTGCTGCGAGAACGATTATGCCGGGCTGTGCACTTGCGCCAAGTGCCGGTCATGGGACGCTCCAGATCCGCGTTTTGCGCTTAACGACTACTGGAGCGGCAAGGTCGATAAGAAATATCTCGCAGCACTGCACAAAGTCGAGGGCAACTATGGACTCGACCGCGTCTGCGGAGACACGCGCTGGGTGCTGCCTAAGGTCGATCCGGTCAAAGAGCGCTTCGCGGCGCCGCTTTCCGACCGCTATGCAAAGTTCTACAATGCGGTCCTCGCCGAGGCGCGGAAGGTGAAGCCGGATGCGCGTGTGATCGGATACGCGTACGACAATTACGTCGAGGCCCCGAAGGAGACGCGTGTCGATCCGGGCGTCGTCATCGAATTCGTGTCGCGATCGTACTTCCCGTACGACAAGACGGAATCGGAATGGTTCCGCAAGCATTGGATGGGCTGGCGCAAGGCTGGAGTGAAGGACATGGTGCACCGCCCCAACTTCATGCTTGCCGGTGGCAACTACCCAATCGACAATGGACGGTTGATCCTTGACGATTTCGCATTTGCCTACACCAACGGCATGATCGCCTGCGGATTCGATTCCCTGCGCGGGTCGTGGTCGTGCCACCTGATGATGGATTACGCGTTGACGCGGGCGTTCCGCGATCCGCTGCGTGGCTACGAAAAAGCGCGTGAGGATATCCTGTCCGCGTTCGGTTCCGCAGGAAAGGCTGTGGCTCGCTACTTCGATGAGGTTGAGGCGTTTTCGGCGTCCTGGACAGAGGAGAAGGTGCGTGCGGCCTCTACGAAGAACATCACGGGCGGACGCACTCCGGGCGGCAGTTTCCCCAATACGCCGGCGATCCTCGGGGAGTTCTATGACGATCGTTTCTTCCCGAGAATGCAGAAGATTCTGGACGAAGCGACCGCCGCGGCGAAGGGTGACGCGATGGTCATAGCCCGTATCGAGTACCTGCGCAAGGGGCTGCGTGACGCCGAGCTGACCCGCAACTGTCGCATCGCGCAGAAAAGGTACGATGTCGAGAAGACCGATGCTGCGAAAAAGGCATTTTACCGGTCGTTCCGCGAGCTTGTCGAGTACCGCAAATCGGTGGAGGGGGACTTCATATGCAATTTCCATAAGGCCGCTCGCAGCGAATCTCGCATTGGTTGGCCTCATGGTAAACTTAACAAAGAATACGAAGTGTGGTAAAGGGATCCCATATGAAAGACAGAATGATCAAAATCGTGGCGTTTCTTGCCGCAGGCGCGTTGACGGTGTCTGCGGCTGTGGGCGCACCTGCAAAGAAGAAGCCCCCCAAGCCGTTGCCTGCGGCGACGTTCGATTCGGTTGCGTATGGCGCACATCCGCGTCAAGTGATGGATGTGTGGCTGCCTCCGAAGGGCGGCAAGTCGTCTTCGGTGATAGTGTTCATCCATGGAGGCGGGTTCACGAAGGGCGACCGCAAGGATGAGCGTCTTGCGGACCGCATCCCGAAATGTCTCGCGTCAAATGTTGCGATGATTGTCGTCGAGTATCGCCTGCTGAAGGACGTCGGAGATGTGAAACCTCCGGTGAAGGGGTGTCTGGATGACGTGACGGCGGCGCTTCGCTTCATCCGGTCGAAGTCGACAGAATGGAACATCGACGTTGACCGCATGGGGCTTACCGGAAGCAGCGCGGGGGGCTGTGCGAGTCTGTATGCCGCCCTGACCGAAGAT
>JAGBFY010000406.1 GCA_017936245.1 Kiritimatiellia bacterium | reverse complement strand
GTCTGCCGCCCCTTCCGCGACGTTTGTAGCTTTCGCGGAGTCTGTCCCTTCAAGAACCAACAGAAATCATCCAATTAATCAATTATCTACCCACTATTTTAAACTTATCTCACTTCCCCGAAGGGTGTGTCCCCTGATTTCTCCACTTCGATCCGTCAAGCCTGTCGCCGTCGAACTCATCATGCCATACCAGCTTGAACTTCCTCTCTACGGGGAGAAGACTCGCCGTCTCGCCTTGCACGCTCATTATTGCCTCGCAACGCGGTTCGGCTGTCGCAGAAAGCAACGCCAACGACATTGCTGCAAATGTCATAATTCTGGTCATCTGCTTTCTTCTTGTGCTTGTACACAATAATTTTTGAATTCAAGACGTATTACAACACACTCGTTTGACAGTTCATTGGCTGGGATGCCCCATACGTGAAGCGTGTCGTGCATAAAGCTTCCAGCGTTCCACGGCATCAGCTCAACACGAGCGTTGAGCGTCGCTCCGGTATTCAATAGTGTCACCTTCTCGGGTATCATGGACAATGGCCGCATATCAAGACCTGTAGCGTCAAGGCCTTTCGGGAAATGCACGAAAAGCGCGTTGCCTCTGCGCGTCATGATCGCATTCGGCGCAGTCGCCAGCTTTACATCCGTCACAGTCTTCACGTCACGGTACGAATCGCGCACCTTGGCGTACCACTTGCCTACGTCTGCCATAATCCGCCGGGCCTCTTCGGGTATCGTGCCGTCCGCCTTCGGACCTACGTTCAGCAGTAAGTTCGCCCCGGTGGAGAGGAAATGGTCGATCTTGCGCGTGAGGTATCCGTACGTGTGGTAGTCTTCGTTGGCACGATATCCCCAACTCTGCACCCCTATTGCGTCGCAGGCCTCAATGTGCCGTTCGCTCTGCGTGTCCCATTTGTAGTCACGTTCCGGCGTGGAGTAGTCGCAAGTCGCCTTGTTGCCCCATCCCCTGTCGTTAACCATTATGCCCGGCTGAAGCCGCCGCACAAGCACATCCATTTCTGGGCAGTCTATCCGAGGCGGAATGTCCCAGAAGAAACAGACGATCTCTCCATAATTAGTGAGAAGCTCCGTGACCTGTGCCTTGACGTAGGCTATGTACTTCTCCATGTCCGGCACGTCACCCAGCTCCATGAGAATCTGGTGAGTACTCTTCTCGTTGTGGGCGTTCGGATGGTGCCAATCAGGGTTGGAGTAGTACAGTCCGAGTTTCATTCCCCTTCGACGACATGCTTTGGCGAGTTCCTTCAGCACGTCGCGCCGCGCTGGCGTGTTCGTGACTTTCCAGTCCGTGGTCTTCGTGTCCCACATACAGAATCCGTCGTGGTGCTTTGCCGTGAACACGATGTAGTCCGCGCCAAGCGACTCCGCCACGTCAACGAACGCGTCGGCGGAGAACCGCTCCGCCGTGAAGCGTTCAGCGCACTTCGCGTATTCATCCCGCGGGATGCCGCGCCGCATCTGCTCCTGCTCATGCCATCCGCCGACCGAGTATATTCCCCAATGAACGAACATTCCAAGCCTTCGGTCGAACATCTTCCACGTGCTTGCGGATGGTTGTCCGCAATCGGTACGTCCCGTAGAGCACGCAGCTAGCACAGCGAACACTACAACAAGAATTGTTCTGAACCGCATTCTCATTTTAGTCCCTGCATTTCTGAAACGTGAGATCACCAGTTTTCTCATTGTCTCTCCTCCCCGTCACTTTGTGAAGAACTTGATGACGAACGAGGTTCGGCTTCCGATAGCAGCATGAGCGGCCAGATTTTGGGGGCTTCTGCACAGTGCTTCCCAGGTTCGGTTGTATTGGACAAGGCGGCATAGACGATTTCCCCGTCCTCGCCTCTGTTGCGGTTGTGGACGAGGATCCCGAGTCCAGCGACGCTTCCGGCACGTAGCTCCAGCGGCATGAGGTAACGTCTGTCGAAAAAGATGCGGTATTCGCCTCCGTCCTTCGTCAGGACGAATTCGGCTTTTACCTTTTCGGCGACCTCCTCGTCCGTCGGATAGTTCAGACCGTCCGCAAGCTGCTGATTCACGCCCTGCATCCGCCAAACCTTTGCGCGACCGCTCTTCCCGTCTGGCGGCGACGCAAAATCGTAGCGGTAGTCATCGTCGCCGTAACCCTTGACCTTTGACGTACGACCGTCTCCGAAGGTATCGATATAGACCTCTATAGCCCAGTCGTGTTTCCAGAGTTGCGAGTCCGCGCCCTGCCTGCTCCACTCTGCCAGGAAGAGAACCCTGTCTGGGTCTTTTATGCGCACCCTCAAGGCGAGCCCTTTCCCGCACCACGCGGCCTTGTACCCCACAACCATGCCATTCGGGCTTCCGTCCACGCGATTGGATATCGGCAACGAGGGGATTGCGCTCCAGTCTATCTCGCCTTCAAAGCGCGGCACGGCAGACCAGTCGAGTTTCCATTCGCCGGACATGGACGCGCCGTCGTCCGCCCTGATGACGTATCTGACCAACTGCGAACGCATGGCTGACCTTTCACCGTCCTTCCCTATCGTCGGCATCACG
>JAGBFY010000405.1 GCA_017936245.1 Kiritimatiellia bacterium | reverse complement strand
GGTGTTGTAGCCGTACTGGAGCTTTTCGGGGTCGTATTTCTTGATGGTCTCGTCATAGTCCGCCGCCTTGAAGCCGACACCCTCGACCTCTTCCTTAGTGATGTTCTTCACGCAATAGGTGATGGTGAAGCGTCCATCGGATGAACCATGGATAAGGTGCGCCGCCGCTCCCATGTTCGCGCGGAGATCCTCAGCCTCGGGACTCTTGAACACCTCGAGCGTATGGAGACGGCCCTTGTATCCGTACTTGCGGATGAGCGCGTCAACGGCCTTGTCCTCGCCGAACGTATGGACGCCAGGGGCGAGCACGATCAGTTCGCCGCCATCGGCCATCGCCATGCGCGTACGGTACACGGACTTGTTTCCGAGCCATGTTGAGGTGAACTCCGAAGGGTCGAGATACACCACGCACTTCTTGATGCCCTTCTCGACATAGTCGATGTTCTTCTCCTGCGCAAGCTTGTCCGCCTCGGTGAGACAGTTGCGCCCTTCGCCGATGAAGAGACCATGAGAACAGATCTTTCCGCCGGGCGCGGTGTTGACCGTAAGCACCCAAAGGATCGGGCGCTGCGCCACGAAGTGTTCGAATGCCCAGTCGAAGAGTTTGCGGACAGGGGTATGGTCGCGTCCCATCGCCTGTTCCATCCCGCAGACAGCACCGATCATGTGCGACTTGTTGATCATGTCGCTTCCGCCAACGCCCACAAAAAGATTCTTGGCATGGTTCGCCATGCCGATGACCTCATGCGGAACGACCTGTCCAGGCGAAATGATGAGATCGTACTCCTCATCCATGATGCGGCGGTTGACCTCTACGCACACAGGTTCGGTCCAGATGCCGCCGGAGATTTCGGTGACGGCCTCGGCGGGAACCTCACCAAGCTTGACAACATCCGTACGCCAGCCATGCACGATCATTTCGGCATAGGGGATGTCGGGGAACATTACCTTCCACTGCTCCTCGGACACCGGCACATGGGTGCCGAGCGCGGGCATCACGTCGACCTTCACGCCTTTGGCGGTAAGAAGCTTGTAATATACACAAGTGATGTAACCGGCGTTGGAGTGGTAGCGGGTGAAATCCGGAGGTATGATGAGAACGTTCTTGAGTTCGCGTCCTTCAAGCGACTTCTCAAGCTGGACGGCGATTTCATCGTTCGTCAAACCCTCGGGCTTCTGAGCTATCGTAAAGAGATCCATATCGGCTTCCTTTCTTATTAAATCTTCTTCGACATCGCGATTTCCGGACATGTGAACGGATCGGCATGCTTCGTGCAGTGTATGCAGCCTGAATAGAGCTTGTGCATCACCTTCGACTTCGGTATCTCGACAAATCCGAGCTTTGCGAAGAACTCCGGAGCGAACGTGAGCACCAGAGCATCCGCAGGTTCGAACAACTCAATCCGCTTCAATATGGACTCTACAAGCGCACGCCCTACGCCATGTTTGCGGAAAGGCTCGCTTACCGCAACGGACTGAACCTCAACCGTAGCACGATCAACCGCACCTATTTCCGGAAGGATTGAATACGTCGCACACCCTACAATCGCTCCGTCAGCCTCCGCAACCACAAACCTGTCGATGCTTGCGACAATGTCGCCCATCGGTTTGGGAACAAGCAGATCGCTGTGGTCTTTTATGAGCGCAAAAATCCCTTCCGCATCGGCGAGCCGCGCGGATCGGAGCTTGAATGTAGGCACTTCATTCATGTTTCGCGAAAAGGCGTTCCCCAACCGAGGGCAAACCGCCTTACGGGTGGAGCATTATACCAAATTCCCCTCACCAAAAGCAACTGTCCTGCGATACCGGTCGGTCCTACGTCGCTCGAAGAAATCCCACCGAATTTTCTTTACTTTCATTTACGTACAAGGAACGCCGTCCTGACGGGCGGCGTTCCTTGCTGCATACCTCCTTTTCGGGAGATTACTTGGCGAACCTGTAAAGATCGCGCTTGCGGTAATCGGTATGGAGGAGGTGTTCGGCTTTCTCGGATCCAGGCTCACCGAGGTAATCCTTGTAGAGAGCCTGAACTTCAGGGTTGAGATGGCTCATGCGAAGCGTGCTCTTCTCGTCATCCGAGTAGAGGCCAGCCGTACGAGCCGCACGGACGGCATCCGTGGCGAGGCAGGGCTGACCGCCGCCGCCGACGCAACCGCCGCGGCACGCCATGACTTCGATGAAGTCGTAGCGCGGTTTGACGCCGTTCTTGATGTCTTCACGGACCTCGTTCAAGACCTTCTCGACATTGCCCATCTGGTGGGCAACAGCGATATTGACCTGCGTGCCCTTGATGTCGATCGTGGCCTTCTTGACGCCGTCCATGCCGCGAACCGCGGTGAACTCGATCGCCGGAGGCTGATCTTCCTTCGTGATGAGGCAGTAGGCCGTGCGGAGAGCCGCTTCCATAACGCCACCCGTGACACCGAAGATCGTGCCTGCGCCGGTGTAGGAGCCGAGCAGATCGTCAGCCTTCTCCTCCGGAAGGTTGAGGAAGTCGATACCGGCGGCCTTGATCATGCGGGCGAGCTCACGCGTGGTGAGAACGACATCCGTATCCTGGCAGCCCGTGGACTTCATGTGCTCATCGCGGGTGATCTCATACTTCTTGGCTGTGCAGGGCATGATGGACGTGACGTGCACCTTGTCGCAGGTGAGACCGTTCTTCTCCGCCCAATAGGTCTTGGCGAGAGCGGAGAGCATCTGCTGCGGGGACTTTGCGGAAGAGAAGTTCTCCGTAAAGTCGGGAGCGTACTTCTCCATCCAATCCGTCCAGGCAGGACAGCAGCTGGTGATGAGAGGGAGCTTGCCGCCGTTGGTGAAGCGCTTGATGAACTCCGTGCCTTCCTCCATGATCGTGACGTCGGCGGAGAAGTTCGTGTCGAACACCTTCTTGAAGCCGAGCATGCGGAGAGCCGCGTAAATCTTGCCCGTGGTGAGTTCACCCGGCTTCATGCCGAACGCTTCGCCGAGGGCGACGCGGACGGCCGGAGCGATCTGCACGAGGCAGGTCTTTTCCGTGTCACGGAGAGCCGCCCAGACCTTGGCGGTCTCGTCGTTCTCGTAGATCGCGCCGACGGGGCAGTGCGCGGAGCACTGACCGCACTTGATGCAAGGAGACTCTGCGAGTTTGACGCCTGCTGCAGGAGCCATGACGGTCTTTTCGCCGCGGCCGATGAACTCGAGCGCCCACACGTTCTGCATCTGCTGGCACACTTCAGCGCAGCGACCGCACTTAATGCACTTGTCAGGATTCAGCACGAGCGACGGCGTGGACTTGTCCAGATCGCGATGGATGACTTCCTTCGGGAACGGAATCTCGCGGATACCGAAGTCGGCGGCGATATCCTGAAGTTCGCAACGGCCAGAGCGCGGGCACTGGAGGCAGTCCTGCGGGTGGTTTGCGAGAATGAGCTCGAGAACCGTGCGGCGCACCTGGACGATGTCAGGATCGTGTGTGACGATCTTCATGCCTTCGGTCGCCTCCGTGCAGCATGCGCCGAGAAGCTTCGGGCTCGGCACGAACTTGCCGGGCTCGGTACGGCTCGGAACGAGCTGGCGCACCACGCAGATTCCGCAGCTTGCGCCGGGCTTGAGATCCGGATGGTAGCAGAGGGTGGGGATCTTGACGTTCGCGGCCTGAGCAGCCACGAGGAGGTTGGAGCCCTTCGGGACTTCCACCGCAACGCCGTTTACTTCAAGTTTGATCATTTCCATTGTCTTAAGTTCCTTTCCCTGTGCTTAGCCGTGGCTGATTGCGCCGAACTTGCAGGCGGCCTCGCAGGCGCCGCACTTGATGCACTTCTTGGTGTCGATGACGTGCGGCTTCTTGAGCTCGCCCGTGATCGCTCCGACCGGGCACTTGCGGGCGCAGAGCGTGCAGCCCTTGCACTTGTCGGCGTCGATCGTGTAGGTGACGAGCTTCGAGCACTTGCCGGCGCGGCACTTCTTGTCCTTGATGTGCTCCATGTATTCATCCATGAAGTACTTGAGCGTGGACTTGACCGGATTCGCGGCAGTCTGGCCGAGACCACAGAGAGAGGCCTTGCACATCGCGTCGGAGATGTTCTGCATCTGGACGATGTCGTCCTCAGTGCCACGGCCTTCGGTGATCTTGTTGAGATAGTTGAGGAGCTTGCGTCCGCCGATGCGGCAGGGAGCGCACTTACCGCAGCTCTCATCGACGGTGAAGTCGAGGTAGAACTTGGCGATGTCAACCACGCAGTCCGTCTCATCCATGACAATCAAGCCGCCGGAGCCCATGATCGAACCGATCTTAGCGAGGCTCTCGAAGTCGATCTTCGTGTCGAGGAACTGGGGCGGGATGATGCCGCCGGAAGGACCGCCCGTCTGGGCCGCCTTGAACTCGTGGCCTCCACGGATGCCGCCGCCGATATCGAAGATGATTTCGCGGAGAGTGGTGCCCATCGGAACCTCGATGAGGCCGGAGTTGTTCACCTTGCCCGTAAGAGCGAACACCTTGGTGCCCTTCGTCGTCTCGGTGCCGATCTTGTTGAACCAGTCGGCGCCCTTGTTGATGATGACGGGGATGTTGGCGAGCGTTTCGACGTTGTTGATGACGGTCGGACGATCCCAGAGACCCTTAACGGCCGGGAACGGCGGACGGGGCTTGGGCATGCCGCGGTTGCCTTCGATGGACTGGAGAAGTGCCGTCTCTTCACCGCACACGAACGCACCGGCTCCGAAGCGGAGCTCGATGTCGAACGAGAAGCCGCTGCCGAGAATGTCGTCGCCAAGGAGGCCGAGGTCGCGAGCCTGCTGGATTGCGACTTCAAGACGGTGAATGGCGAGCGGATATTCCGCGCGGATGTAGATGAAGCCCTTGGAGGCGCCGATCGCGTAACCGGCGATGGTCATGGCCTCGAGGATGGAGTGGGGATCGCCTTCAAGCGTGGAGCGGTCCATATATGCGCCAGGGTCGCCCTCGTCGGCGTTGCACACCATATACTTCTGTCCCTTGGGCTGCTGCTGCGCGAACTTCCACTTCATGCCGGTGGGGAAGCCTGCGCCGCCGCGACCGCGGAG
>JAGBFY010000404.1 GCA_017936245.1 Kiritimatiellia bacterium | reverse complement strand
GGGAGTCTCGTTCCCCGATGACCGGGTGCTTGAAGATCTGTGGTATGCGACATACCATGTCCGACGCTGTGTGCTGCGCTCAGGGACTGTGCCGCCCGGTCTGTTCCTGCCGTCCACCGTCCGGGAATATTCGCTGTGGCATGGAGACTATCACGGCAACTACAATTTTCAGGCGATATATTGGGGTGGGTTCGAGGCCAACCGCCTTGATGAAATGCGCACCTGTCTTGACTGCACGGAGTACTTTTTGCAGGCTGGTCGCTTGCGGGCTGAAAAGTACTACGGAATGCGCGGAGCATTCTGTCCGCTGCAGGGATTTCCGATAAAGACCGTTGAGGACTATTCAGCCGGTCTTCCGTTCGGACGCATGACATACATGACAGGGTGGATGGCTGTTCCTCATTGGCAATATTATCTCTATACTCTTGATCGCGAGTTTCTCAAGAATACAGGATATCCGGCTATCCGCGACTGTGCGCTTTTCTGTCTGGACTTTCTGAAGAAAGCTCCATCGAAAGATCTGCCGCCGGATTTGAACGACGGATTGTATCATGCATTTCCGTCAATAGATGAGGAAGGCCCTATCCGTTCGCTAAAGGATGTGACCGACGGCCCTGAAGTGATCGCATTCACCCGCTATGTGCTGATGGCGGCAATACAGGCCTCAAAGGTTCTTGATGTCGATGCGGAGCTTCGTGCACAATGGACGGATCGTCTGGACAATCTTGCCGGAGTCCGGCGCGACCTGAAGGGATATGCGCATCACTGCTATTTTGTGAATTCGCCGGAGTTTGGTTATGACACTCCGGTTCCGGTCAAGCCGGAGGAATGGAAGGGTGAGAAGAAGAAGTTCAAGCCCGACTTCTATTTCGGATGCACGATCCGCAAGCGTATCTGGGCGATACGCAGCAACAGGTTCAATCCCGGGCGTGATTTTGATGAATATCGCAGAATGCTTGACCTGTGGGCTCATCCCAATGGTCTTGTATGGGGAATGGCGCTCCAGATATGGGGGCGAGCGGGAGGCTGGACGGAGACGCTTTCGTGCATGGCTCCGCTTCAGGAGATGATGCTTCAGAGCTGGGATGGGGCAATCAGGCTTTTTCCGTTCTGGCCAAAAGAACGTACGGCGTCATTCCGCACATTCCGTGCACAGGGGGCGTTTCTCGTGTCTGCGGCGTGGCGCGATGGAGGTGTGCGTGATGTTGAGATCATATCCGAAAAGGGGGCTCTTTGCCGGATACACGGCGATTGGTCGGTGACCGATGCAAAAACCGGGTTCCTTGTCGATACTTCGCGTGATGAATTCGGACGCTTGTGCTTCAAGACCCTCCAGAACGGGAAATATCGACTGAGCGTGAAATGATTTTGCTGTTGACGTTTTTTTTTTAATTGAAAAGGAGAAGATATGAAAAGACGTGATTTTGTGAAGACGGCGGCGGCTTCGGCGTGCAGTGTTTTCCTGCCAGACGGCATCAAGGCTTCCGAACCAAGGGAGAAACTGATTTGGGCGACCTTTGCTGAGATTACCGACAATTGTGATTGCGCAAAGGATTGGGCGACGAAGATATCCTGCTCCGACGCTGTCTGGCGCAGGTTTACCGATGATGCGGCCGCGTCCGG
>JAGBFY010000403.1 GCA_017936245.1 Kiritimatiellia bacterium | reverse complement strand
GTGATACGGTGGAGCTGCGATTCTGCGAACGCGGCTTTTGCGGCTCATTGTCGCAATACGGGAGTGGATGAGCTTACGGTCATGTCGGCATGGAACGCCGACTCCGTGGTTGAAGCTCTTCAATTGGAAGGTGTTAAGGTGAATACATGGCCGGTTGAAACACCGCCCGGTGCGTCTGGGTCGGTCGTCGCGCAGTGTGCACTCGAATTCATGAATGCGAAGCTTGCGGAGAGGTCAATAAGCCCATTCCCGAAAGCGTTGTTCTTTGATGACGATTATGTCGCGTCCGGCGCGCTTACCGCTATGTTGTGGTCGGGTGTTCGTTTTCCCGAAGATGTGCGTGTCGCGACATTTTCAACCCTGTCTTGCGGAAGCGGTCTTGTCTCGCCGGTTCCGCTTACACGCACAGAAGTGGATCCGATCGCCTGCGGTCGCACCATCGCCGGAACCGTACTCGATTATCTCAGAACCGGAATCTTCCCTTCGGATGTGACAATCGGCCCGACGTTCATTAAGGGAAAGACGTTTTGATGCAAAAGGAGTAAAACAATGAAAAGAAGAAATATTCTATCTGTATTGCTTGCGACATGTTCCGTTGCTTCGTTTGCGGATACGACGGGAGTTTTATCGGAAGATGGTCGAGTGTTGACCGTCAATGTTTCGGGACAGGAGGGCTTCAATCCTGAACTGATTTCGGAGACGGTTGCCGAGCTTGTAAAAACGGGTGATGGAGTGCTGACAGTATCGGCAGATATGTCAAGTTGGAATGGCGATATAACGATTGCCGCGGGAACCTATGTAGCCAAGACACCGTCTGCGCTTGGGGATGTGACATATGGAAATGGTGGAATTGTTGAAGTTAAGGATGGAGCGACACTTGAACTTGCAGGTGATGGAACTCGTTTTACGATGCCTAAAAAGTCGTTCATCATAGGAGGTAAAGGCGTTTCGGGGCGTGGTGCGGTTGTGTACAGTGGCAGTGGTGTGTTCGATAAGGTTTCTCTCGGCAATGATATTACTTTGTCTACTGATGCGCTTGTGTCGGTAGAGGGTGATTTTCACGTTTATTGGAATAATTCACCGACCTACATAAGAGTCAATGGGCATATTCTTACGCTAAAACCGTACAAGTCTCGTAGTTTCATTCTTGGATATGCCAATACTCCTGATCCTCAGGGAGGTAGAATTGTCATTGACGGGAATACATTGACCTTCATGAATCCAAATGCTGCTGTTGTAGGTAACGGAACTGTTTCTGCGATGAATTCGGCCGTATTTGATCTTTCCTCAATGTATGGGTCTTTTGATTGGAATGTTGAAATGAATAGCGGAAGTTCTATTCGCACGAAAGCCAAGATAGATTCTGGCGAGGTTGTGACCAACATCAATGTCGTAGGCGGGTCGGTGTCTCTGCCTGAAGATGTTACCACGGTTCATTTTGGATATGACCAGAATCCCGGTGGTTCAATCAGCATTCGCGGGAAAGTGTCAGGCGGCGGCTTTCTCTTGACGCGCGATTCACGGGTTGAGGATGCGCAGTTCCATCTCTTCAATTCCGGCAATGAATTTGCAGACGGAGTTTCGGCCGCATCGGGAATTGACGTCTATCTCTGGTCCAACGGAGCATTGCCTCCGGATGGAGGCGCCATTTCGATGAACAGCGGAAATCTCTTTCTGAAAGCACCATGGTTTTCATTGCCAGGCGCGGTTTTTTCCGGTGAATGTTCTGTTGTTGGCGGCATTGGCTGCTGGAACGCCAGCGTCGAAAAATCAGGAGATGGTGTTCTCCAATACCGTTCTGCAGTTGACGGGGAACGCCTTGATGTGAAAGGAGGAATGGTTCGCTTTGATCCTGCCAACAGGGCAAAAATAGCAGGTCTTTACGAAGGCTGCTATGCCTACAAAAAGAATACGAGACCCGATTACACCGACTTTTTCAAAGGGAAAAACTTCCCAACCAACTCGATTGCGGCCGGAACGCGTTGTTCGTATGACAGTGAAAACGCTCTTTGGAAATTCCCAGATGTCGCCGGAAGCGATACCCGTGCCGTCATAGCCTACAAAGGATACATATGGAACAATTCATCGGAGCCTGTAACCTGGGCTTTTGCCGGCAGCGACGCTTCAACGGTCTATCTTGAAATAGGCGGCACGAAGGTATATGAACAACAGTATAACATTAGCGGTATAAAATACATCGGGCATGGAACCGCTACGCTGCAGCCCGGAGCGAACACCTTTTTGTATGTGGTTTATGCCGGAGGCCTGACTGGCACACCAAATTCGTGGTTCAGCGACGGCTCTGTCGCAGCTGAAGGGAATTGGAATAAGAATTTCGGCATTGGCGTCAATAAGAGCGGAAACGATTCGCTTTTGGTTGCCGATTACGAGCCTTTGATGGATCCGGGGGACGGGTCGCTTTTCACATATGCACTTCCCGGACAGAGTGATATTGTCCGCCCCGGCGTGGAAACGCTGCCGAGTGATGTCAATGGAGTGTTACCGAATTTTGATGAAATGTCGTTTGCTGTAGGTACTGGTATGGATTTTGGAGGTGTGCCATCCTACTGTATTGATATTCTTGAAGGTTTGCCGTCAATTGATGGGTTGGATCAGTTGACTATTGCGTCAGAATGGAAACTTGATGTCACTTGTTTTGGTGGAGATGCACGATTGATAACTGATGGTGAATTAAAGCTTGAGGATGGGTTGAAATTGACAATCAGCAGTTCACATCGCTTTGGAACGGTCTCTGAAGAACGCCGCTATCCCATAGCTGGAGCGACAGGTGGTGTTCAGCTCGGTGACATTGAAATTGTTTCAGATTCGGACAGTCGAAAGTTTGAGTTGGCCGTTTCTGATGACGGGAAACTGCTTTATCTGGTCCGTAAGCCCAATGGCTTTGTTTTGACGCTTCACTGAAAGGAATCCAGCTGATGCGCAGGCTTTTCGTCCTTCTTTCGGTCTCAGGTTTCATTGTTGGCATATTTGCCGGGGAGATTTCCCGTTTCCGTATCGGAACCGGGGGATATTACCGTACAAATCCCAAGGTCTGTACGGAACGTCATGTCATTGAGATGAAAGATGCGGGAATCGATTTCGTTTCAGATGTGGAGATATCAAACCGTTTGTTTCTTGATCTGCTTCATAAGCACGGTCTTTCAGCAGTGGCATTGCGCGGAGTCGGTTATTGGTGTGGAGGAAATGGTTCTCGTGCAGGAAAGATGTCGGAGATATATCCACGAGCAAAATACGAAAACCAGATCCGTGCACTTGAAGACGGGCTTGACCACCCGGCGATAATGGGCCATATGCTTTCGGATGAACCAAGTGCGAAAGATATGGAGTACATCGGTGAAATCGCCTCTTTGATGAAAATGCGTATGCCTGACAAGTTGGTTTATGTCAATTTGTATCCCTGTTACGCTTCAGTCGATGAAAACACATCTTCTCAAAAAACAAGTCAGCTCGGTTGCGATAGTTACGAAGAACATATTGAGATATATTGCCGGACGATTCCGTTGGACTATATCAGTTTTGACCACTATCCGTATTTCGAGAAGGATGAAATTACATTGGCAAAGCTTCCGAGATATTACGGTAATTTCAAGACTGTCGCCGATGCCTGTCATCGTACGGGAAGGGCATTGTGGTATGATCCGCAAGTCAATTCCAGGACAGGCTCCTCTAGATTTCTTTCCCGAAACAACTTGCGCTTTCAGGCTGGTGTCGCCATGGCGTTTGGAGCGGAAACATTGGTGTGGGAATGCTGGTGCCCAGGATGGTGGACGAACAACGTCTACACGGCAAACGGCGACAAGACAGAGCAATATGACAAGCTTCGTGACATCAATCATGAACTGCGGAGCATAGCTGCAGACTATATGCGTTTCAGAAATGTCGCGACACATTTTATCGGTGATTGGCCGCGACAAAAAGATCTGGCGCAGTATGGGATTAAACCTGTCATGCGCTATGACGGCGGCTTTTTCCGTCATTTGGGGACAACAGACGGTACGCCTGTTCTTGTAGGGGAAATGGTGTCTCGCAAGGAGTGTGATTCAAGTCGCGCACTTTGGGTTTTTGCGTCAAACAACCCTGTCGATACTCAGTGTGATTCACATGTAATACGTTTTGAGTGTGCGGCGAAATCCGTTAAGGTTCTGCGTCCGTACGGGACAGTTCAGTGTCCGCGCAATTCAGATGGTGTATACAGTTTTGCATTGAATGACAATGCTTATGCGCTGATTGTGGTTGATGGCAAGAAAGGAAATGAACGATGAAAATCGACAGACGGTCATTTATCAAGGTCGCTGCTGCCGGAGGAGCGATGGCGGCGGTTGGCGATACCACTCTGGCGCATAAAGTTTCCGGTCGTGTTTTGGCGGATGGAAAGCCGATAAGTGGCGTTGTTGTGAGTGACGGACTGAACTGTGTCGAAACGGGTGATGACGGTGTTTGGTCTCTTCCTGAAAATGAGAAGGCACGTTTTATTTTCGTGACAGTGCCGAGCGGTTGGCGTACAGACAGACGATATCTGAAATACGAAGGTCCGCGAAACAATTATGATTTCTCACTGGTTGCGTGGGGTGCCTCAAAGCGCGGTTCGTTTTCGTTTGTGCACATCGGGGACAGTGAAATAAAGCCTGGTAGGTTGTCGGATGAGCGAAAGTGGGTGGCGAAAGCCCGAGATATTGCATCGGCATCTGGTGCGGCGTTTATGGTGCATACAGGGGATATCGACGGACAGCGAATGCCGCTGCATGCCGAAATAATGAATGATAGGACGGTGGGTTGTCCTGTGTACTATGTTCTAGGCAACCATGATATCAAAGGCAGAGAAAAAGGAGAGTCGATTTTCGAATCCGTCTTTGGGCCTTGTTGGTATTCTTTTGATGCTGGCGGCACGCATTTCGTTTCAACACCGATGATGTGGGGGGACGGCAGACCGAGCTACAATGTCGAAGATGTCGTCGGCTGGCTGCGCAACGATCTGGTGATCGCCGCCCGCAAGAAACAGCCCGTCATGATTTTGACGCATGGAGGCGTTGATTCACGCCTCTGGGATCTGCGGGAATTTTTCACGCGATCGGTTGTTTCAACCGAAAGCGCGACACCATTTGAGATAACTGCGATTTGCAAGCTGAAGGCGGTTGTGCATGGGCATATACATTCGAATTATTTTCACCGCACAGACGATGGGACCATTGCAATCATTTCAGCTGCGCCGCCAAATAAGAACGATGCTACGCTGCAGGTGATTCATGTCGCGGCTGATGGTGCAGTGAACCGTGCGGAAAATATCTTCGATCTTGAAAGTCAATGGCATCCGGATGATGCGGCGCCTTCCGGTGGATGGAAGGCCAGGATTGACAATGGTCATATACATTATTCAATGCCGGAGACAGGTGCAGGCAATGTTTTTGTCGGATCTGTCGACTATTCGGGAGCGGGAACGCGGGGACTTTACGCTTTTGATGCGAAGACAGGTGTAAAGAAATGGTTTTTCCCCACCCGAGGAGATGTCGTATCATCTGCAATCTGTCGGGCGAACAAGGTTTATGTGCACGATACTTTTTGGCAAGTCTACGCTTTGGATGCTAAGACGGGAAAACTCATCTGGAGGTTCGATGCAAGGGATGAAATAGGGCTTACCGGAACCAGATTGTGGGGTGGGGCTTCAGGTTTTTCGGCTTCCTTTATGACATATGACGATGTATCGAATCGTCTTTACATCGGCAATGCGTGCAAGTCGTTATTTGCCATAGACCCTGATTCTGCCGAGATAGTCTGGCGGACAGATGCAACATACGGTATTTTTCTAGGTTCGCCCACTTGTCCGGCAATTTGCGGTGACGTTGTCGTTGGCCGCGCAAATTGGGCTGGAACGTACGGGTATGATGCCAAGACCGGTAAGACACTGTGGATTCATAAGCTAGGCAATGCACCTACTGCAAAGGAACGGCATCGTCTTGCTGAACCATGGCTGGAGTGCATGGGATTTCCGCTATATCGGAACGGCAGGCTGATACTGACCGGGCACGACCGTTATTTTGAGGTGGATCCGAAATCCGGTGAGATTGTCCGTCAGAAGAAGCTTGGGTTTGATGTCTCCTGTTTTACCGCTCCCGTGTTTTTGGATGGACGGATCTATTTTGGAAGCGCAAGTGAAGGTCTTGTGTGTCTTGATGAAAAGTCTCTTGATCTTCTCTGGAAGGCTCAAGTTGAACAGGCTCTGTATTCATTGCCTACCTATAAGTATTCGCCTATACGCTCATTGTGTTCTGTTCCTGTTGTCTGGAAAGGCTTGATATGGGCGACGGCTCAGGACGGAGCACTCTATGCCTGGGATCCCGTGAGTGGAGAGCGTCGAGAAAGAATATTTACAGGAGTGCCATATATCGCATCTGCGAAGGTGTCCGACAATCGTTTGTACACGGCAGATTTTTCAGGCAGAGTGCGTTGTTTTGTATAATGGAGAGAATGATGAAATTCAATTTAACTTTGATTCTGGTGTTTGTCATGTGTGTTGCGTTTGGAAAAAATGATGTGCTGCTTTCGCCTTCGGCCGGTGATGTGCATCTTGACGGTTTTGCCGGGGATAAGATCGGACGGTTTTTGAATCATCGCGTCCGGGGCGAGTTCGCCCGCAATGTGATATTTCCCGAGGCTAGAGACGCGTTTGCGAATCCTGATGATGACACGTCATTTATTCCGGGGAAGGGGGATTGCGAAGAGAAGTATCGTACACGCCCGTGGGGGCGCTGGAAAGGCGAGTTCTGGGGTAAACTCATGCTTTCTGCCTGTGATGTGGCGGAATACGAACATGATGACGGGCTGAAAAGATTTTTACGGGAGGAAGCTCTTCGGCTTATCGCCTATCAGAAACCGGATGGGTATCTAGGAACTTACGTGGATCCCGAGTACGTGCAGCCGATTGGATGGAAAGAGTATTGCACGGATACGACCAAGAAGGCAGTTTGGTGCTGGAATCTGTGGTGTCGCAAGTACACAATGTGGGGATTGTTGGCGAATTGGAAATTGACAGGTGAGAAGCGGATTCTTGATGCTGCTGTCCGTTCGATGGATCAGGAAATCGCCATGCTGAAGCGGTTGAATCTGCGCCTCGCCGATACGGGGACGTTTTGCGGTATGGCGAGTTCTTCCGTTCTGAAGCCGTTGCTGGAACTCTATAAAGTGACCGGGCGAAAGGATTATCTTGATTTTGCGAAGACAATCGTAGATGATTTCCGCCGTAAAGATGGACGCGCACCCAATCTCATCTCCAACGCGCTTGCAGGGAAGCCTTTGGCCGACTGGTATCCTGCTCCTTGGGCATGGGCAAAGGTGTATGAGATGCTGAGCTGCTGTGAAGGCCTCTTGGAATACTATCGTGTCACGGGAGATGAAAGCGTTTTGAATGCGATGGTTGCCTTTCAGGAACTTATAGAAAAGCATGAGCTTAACGCATGCTTTTCAGTAGGCTACAACGATCAGTTCGCAAATGCCGCAGCATTGCCGAACTGCATAACGGAACCGTGCGATGCGATACATTGGATCCGTTTCAATCGCGAGCTGTATCTTATCACCGGTAAGACGAAATACGTTGATGCGATTGAATTGGCGTTCTACAACGCATATCTTGCGGGTATCGGTCGTGACGGAAAGTGGGGCGCGAGAGGTGTTCGCAGTCATGGTTATCACCATGTGGCATGGCATGGGCAAAGCGGCTTGAAACATCAGCACTGTTGTGTGAACAATATGCCGCGTTGTGCGGTTGATGTCGCAAGGACGATGGTTGCGCATGATACGGATGGGGTTTTGCATATAGCTTTTTACAACGATGGCAAGGCGGTGGTTGGTGATGACCGGGTCGAGATATCCGGAAATTACCCCATCGGAGATAAAGTTTCGGTAAAAGTGGTTAGAAAACATGCCGGCAAAGTGCGTTTCCGTATTCCATGCTGGAGTGAGGCTGATTCAGACCGCGGGTCATGGCGAACTGTTGAAGCACCGGCAGGGGAATCTGTTTACCAGTTTTCGTTTGACCTCCGTCCACGTATCCATTCGGGTTGTGCGACCAATGCAAAGATGGGTGGTAGGCTTAAAAGTGCTGATGGCTGGGAAACCAAGATGTGGGCGGCTTATGGTTCAAACAAGGGCATTGAACAATACATGCGCACATCTCCAGCCGTTAAGATAATGCGTGGGCCATTGGTGCTTGCCAAGGCTGAGATTGTCGGCACTCCTGAGTCTGAGATGATTTCGCCCGAGAGCATCCTTGGAAATAATCCCGAACTGCAATTGAAGAAGATATCAACTTCAGGAGTGTGGGGTGCGTGGAATTTGACAATTGAAGGCGAGAAATCACGTTGTATTCCGGTTTGCGACTTTATTTCAGCCAGTGATGAATTTAAGGAACAGCGACTGCGGTTTAGTTTATGGTTCTGACGTACGTGCATCCACGCCAAGTCTGGTGTTGAACCGCAAAAGTGACACGATTGCCAGTTGGTATTGCCCCGGCAGTGATATGTTGCCTCACAACATATCACTGCCGGGGCAATAATTTAACGCTTCCCCTTGATTCTTGATAGATAGAACATCCACCACCTTCCTTTGAGAACTAGTCCGAACCATATTCTCATTGACTTCGCATGGGAGATTTGGTATCTTTCTCGGCATGGACAAGGCAGTACAACGGCATATTCTCAAGAAAAGGATCGTTCTTGCAAAGCGCTCGGACGAGCCTATGACCTTTACGGAACGTGCACCCAGGTTCTTCAAGTGGTTTGAGGAGGACGT
>JAGBFY010000402.1 GCA_017936245.1 Kiritimatiellia bacterium | reverse complement strand
GTCCAACCTTGCGGGTGAAGGTTCTCTCGCCCAGAAGTCTTCGATGCTGAAGGCTGACGCTCTGTACGCAATGGGGGCAGGGGATACGGGACGTTACGAGGAGGCGATAGCTGCATACCGTACGCTTTTGGATGTAGGTGGACTTTCTCCGGATCGCAGGATCGAGACCTCGTTCAAGATCGGCAGGGCATTGGAAAAGCTCCGTCATACGAAAGAGGCGATGGATCAGTATTACAGGAATGTTGTCCTTGCGTATTCGGAAGAAACTGCCAAAGGGGTGCTTTTCGGGACTCCTGCACGAACCTTCTTCTCTCGTGCGGCGTTTTCTCTGGCGGACTACCATGCTGCGGCAGGGGATGTCTCTACAGTCCGGAAGATGCTTGAACGCATTGTTGAAGCGGATGTGCCTGCTGCAAAGGAAGCTAAACGCAGGCTTGATGAACTCAGCGCGAAAGGAAGTGCGGAATGATTTCGCTTATGCTCTCAGGAGGACTTGTCCTTTGGACGATAATTGCCGTCGGCATGGCGGCGACCTGGATATTCTTCATCCGGTATTTCGATTTGCGCAGGGCTCATGTGGTGTATGCTGATTTCATGGCGGGTGTTGAGAATCTCATCGAAAAGGGGAATGACCGTGAAGCCATAGCGATTTGTGAAGAGACGATGGTTCCTGTCGCAAAAGTCGTTGCGGCGGCGCTCCGCAGGCGCGGAGACTCCTCTGATTCGGTGCGCGAGGCCGCAGAGATTGCGGCAAGAGGCGAGATCCGCAGATTCTCCCGTCGGCTTTCGGTGCTTCAGACTGTTGCTCAGATATCTCCGCTGCTCGGTCTCTTCGGCACTGTTGTCGGTTTTGCAAAGGCGCTTGCGGCTGTGGGCGGCAAGACGCTTGCCACCCGGCTTGATCTTGTGCCTCTCATGGCTCCGGCCTTGGCCTGTGCCGCGGCGGGGCTTCTCGTGGCGGTATCAGTACATGTCATGCATGCGCTTCTACGTGCCCGTCTCGAACACCTTACCGCCGATCTTGATGCGGCGACGAGCGACATCATCGGACGCTTCGGAGGGGCTGGCAAATGAACTTTGCGTGGTTCCGTTATCTGTCGCAGATGGCCCCATGGCTGACGATACTGCTGATAGCGGTGCTTTTTGTGTTCCTGCAAGGCTCTCTTGCCCCAGTGCCGTCTCTGCTGTTTGATCTGCCGTCGGCTGGAGCTGCGGATTCCGCACAGCCAGGTCTTGTCGCTCTGCTGATACCGGGGGATATGGAAGGCTCGGAGTCCGACGGGACTTTGGTGTATTTTGATGATGCCCGGTATGTCATGTCAGACCGGGCATCCTTGGATGAGTTTTCGAGCAGGTTGGGGGAGAGGGCTATTGAGACGAAATGCGGTGTGCTCACTCTTCTTTCAGACAGACGTGTGCCTGCCGGTGACATCATGAAGATCATGTCGCTGGCGAAGGCCGCAAGGCTTCTTCATGTGCAGCTTGCGGAGAAAAGGGACTGATGCGCGATCTTCTGTACATAGTTGGTCTTTTGGTGGCGATCTGCATCCTTGCTGCAGACTTCCCGGTGTCGGCTGCGAATGTGATCGGTGAAGAATCCGTTCGCGTTCCGTTCGCCTCTTATGTGGAGCTGTCACCTTCGGCCCATGCAGCGTTTCTTGAGTCGGCTAGGACTTCATGGCAGGTGCGAAGCGGATCACGCGGACGTCCGGTTATAGGCAGCCTTGATTCCGGAGTGCCGCTGCTGATGGAGTCCCTCCCCGCCCGTGAGAAGGTCGAGTTCAGGCGGATGGACGGATCGGATTCGCCAGTCGGAAATGTCGATATCGATGTGTATTCGCTGCTTCCGGGTTCGGCAGGGGTGGACAGCCCCAGATTTTCGGCAAAGCCGCAGCGTGGCATGCCTGAAGGTGGAGGTAAAGACATGGCTTTCCCGAAGGCAGAGATGCTTTCGGTAGAACAATTCAGAAAACTCAAGGAGATAATGCAATGACAGAGAAACAGGTAATCAAACATTTCGAGGAGACCGACGCTCTTCTCACAGGTCATTTCGAGCTTCGTTCGAAGCTTCATTCAGACCGCTACTTCCAGTGTGCGAACGTACTTCGCTATCCGCGCATCGCAGAGAAGCTCTGCAAAGAGGTTACGACGCGCGCCATCAAGAGCGGAAAGCTTGGCAAGCGCATTGATGGAGTGATATCGCCAGCTGTCGGCGGCATCCTCGTGGGGCATGAGGTCGCACGCGTCCTGAACGTAAAGTGCGTGTTCGCGGAGAAAGTGCAGGATGGAGACAAGAAGGACGCCACCGGCAAGCCTGTGACAAAGCTTGCAATGCGCCGCTTCGAACTCAAGAAGGGCGAACGCTATGTGGTTGCGGAGGACGTGGTGACGAAGGGCGGTCGCGTCCAGGAGACCATCGATCTCGTCAAGGCGGCTGGCGCTAAGGTGGCGGGAGTGGTTCTTCTCGTGGACCACAGCGGCGGCAAGGTGAAGTTCGGCAGGATCCCCATGTTCTCCCTCATGCAGATGACTCCCGTGACGTGGGAGCCGTCGGAATGTCCGCTCTGCAAGGCTGGCGGCAAACCGTGCCATCCGGGTTCGTGATCTGGTGGTTTGATGTTCTTCATCATTGACATAGCCCTTCTGCTGGGCGCGTACGCGGCGGCGTTCTGCGTGCGCATGAACTTTGCGGAGCCGATTGCCGGATGGCAGTCGGCCTGCGTGTCATCCGTGTCGGCCTGCATTGTGCAGATGGCTCTTCTGACCGCCTTCAGGTTGAACCGTGCCTGGAAATGGCGCGTTACGGCACGTGACATGCCGAAGTATGTGGCGGTGTTTATGCTTTCCGCCGTTGTGCTTGTCGGTTTGCGTGTGATGCTTCCGGACGGAAACATGATGTGGGCGCGTCCACCTTATTCGGTTGCGCTTATCGATTCGGTTTTTGCGTTCTTTGCAATCGTCGGAATGCGTCTGCTCCGTCAGGCGCACAAGGCTTCCGTCATGGGCGAGGCCATGCGGAAGGTAGAAGTTCCGGTTCCAGCTCTGTTCAAAGGACGCAGGGTAATGGTGACCGGCGCGGGCGGATCGATAGGAAGCGAAATAGTCCGTCAGGTCGCAAAGGCAGGCGCCGCGAAGGTGTTCATGGTCGAGCGTGGCGAAAACGCTCTCTATAAGATCGATTATGAGATGCGCGGATTGGATACCTGCGTTCCTCTTATGGCGGATGTTTCGGATGAGCCCAAGATGCGCACAATCTTCGAGGACTGCAAGCCGGAGATTGTCCTTCACGCGGCGGCGTACAAGCACGTTCCGATGGTTGAGATGAATCCCGAGGAAGGGTTCAAGAACAACACCGAGGCGACAGGTCTGCTTGTCAGGTTGGCAAAGGAGAATGGTGTCGATAGGTGCGTTCTCATCTCCACGGACAAGGCGGT
>JAGBFY010000401.1 GCA_017936245.1 Kiritimatiellia bacterium | reverse complement strand
GGTGAACTGAAGCGCGACACGCCTGTATCGGTTCTCGACGCCGGCGGCACGAACCTTCGCGGCGGCACCGTGAGCTTCCCTTCCGGTTCTACGGATGCTCTCATCGAAAATCTTGAGAAGGGCGCGATGCCCGGAACCTCCGCATATGTCTCTCCTGACGATTTTTACGGCACGTTTGCCGCCCATCTTGAGAGGACTCGTCCTTTCGCGAAGGATTCCGCTGTCGGCTTCTGCTTCTCCTATGCATGCGAGGCGGCGGCGGATGGCGATGCGAAGCTTCTTCACTGGACCAAGCAGATTCAGGCACCTGAGATTGTCGGACAGTGGATCGGCGCAGAACTCAAGAAGCGCCTTTCCTTCGCGCCTTCGAAACTTCTCGTCCTAAATGATACCGTAACGACTCTTCTCGCCGGCAAGGCGAGCGAAAAGCCTGGTCAGCGTTTCTCGGCATACATCGGTTTCATTCTTGGCACCGGCACGAACGTTGCATATGTCCAGAAGACGTCTGGCATCGCCAAGCTTGTTCCCGGCGACTATCCGGCGGAGATGATCATCAACTCCGAATCTGGGGCGTTCTCCAAGGTTGTCCAGTCCAAGTTCGACGAGGCGATGGATGCCAAGACCCTTGACAAGGGCAAGCAGGTGTTTGAGAAGATGATTGCTGGTGCTTATCTCGGGGCGGTCGGTCTTGAGGTGTTCAAGGCAGCCGCCAAGGAAGGGTTCTTCTCTGATGCGGCAAAGAACCAGATTGCAGCGATGTCTTCGTTGGAGTCCATGCATCTCGACAACTTCTGCGCCAAGTTCGACAACGGCAAGCCGAATCCGCTGGACAAGGTGTTTGCCGATGCGAACGATGCCGCAATCGCTCGCCGCCTCGCAACGCCGGTGTTCGAGCGTGCCGCGATCCTTACGGCAATCCATCTCGCTGCGTTCATCGTGAAGACCGGCGGTGGACAGGACAAGTCCGCGCCCGTATGCGTGTGTGTGGACGGCTCCACCTACCACAAGACGCGCGCCGTGTCCTTCCCGCAGATCGTCCAGAGCGAGCTTGACCAGATGCTCGGTCCGCGCAACGTCTCGTTCGAGCTTACGGTATGCCCGGACAACGCTCCGCTCGTCGGCGCCGCCGTCGCAGCACTCCTCAAATGATTTCACCTTCAAACAAGGAATATAAAATGAAGAATCAGGCTGTTTACGATGAACTCGTAGCCAAGTTCGAGAAGCATTTCGGCGAGAAGCCGGCGGCTGTGGCCTATGCTCCGGGACGAATCGAAGTCCTCGGAAACCATACGGACTACAACGAAGGTTATGTATTTTCGGCGGCGATCGACAAGGGTACATTTTTTGCCGTTTCGCCCAGCGACGACGATACGGTGCGTCTCGTGGCGGGAGACTTGATGAAAGAGGTGTCCTACAAACTGGCCGATTGCGCCAAGCGTGACGAGGATACATGGCAGAACTATGTGAACGGCACGTTCAACTGGCTATTCGACGGCGAGCCCGCGAAGGCCGGCAAGGGTTGGAAGGGCATGTTCCTCGGCAACATCCCGCTCGGCGCGGGGCTTTCCTCCTCTGCAGCACTTGAAATGTGTACGGCGCTCGCCCTATGCAAAATCTACGGTGTCTGGAAGGACGGTGTCGACCTCGCAAAGATCGGCCAGAAGGCAGAACATACCTTCGCCGGCTGCCCGTGCGGACTTCTCGATCAGGCTTCCTCGCTTTTCGGTAAGGCTGGCGGCCTCGTGAAGAGCGATTTCCGCTATTGCACGTTCGAGAACGTGAATCTCGGATCTTCCGTTGCGTTCATGATGGTGAAGTCCAACGCCAAGCATGCTCTTGTTGATGGCGCGTATGCTTCCCGTCGTCAGGCCTGTGAAGATGCCGCAAAGCATTTCGCAAAGGTCCTGCGCAAGCCTGTTACGCATCTGCGCGACGTCTCCTCTGCAGAGTGGATCCTCTACCGCGAAGGTCTCGACGAGACTCAGGCGAAGCGTGCAATTCACCCGATCGGCGAGGATGAGCGCGTTCTCGCGGGTGCCGCGCTTCTAGATAAGGGTGATGTGAAGGCGTTTGGTGCCCTCATGTTCGATTCCCACGAGTCCAGCCGTAACTGGTTCGAGAATTCCTGTCCGGAACTCGATACGATTGTCGATTCCGCGAAGAAGATCCCTGAAGTGTACGGAGCGCGTCTCTCCGGCGGCGGTTTCGGCGGAAGCTGCTGTCTGCTCGTTGATCCCTCGGCTGCGGACAAGATCGCAGCGGCCATTACCGCCGACTACAAGGCCGCATATGGCGATGAGCCGACCTGCGCGCTGATCGAACCTTCCGAAGGAGCACATCTCGTCTAATCAGTTAAGAGTTTAGAGTTGTAAGTTAAGAGTTATTAATTCTTAAACCCTGAACACCGACTCTAAACTCTCAACTTTGAACTTATAACTCAAAACTCTAAAAGGAACTACAATGAGCAACGACAACAAGCAGGGCGGAAATGTGTTCGCGATCGCGACCATGTTTGCGCTGTTTTTCATGATCGCATTCGTGACCAACTTTGCAAGCCCGATGGGCGTTATCGCAAAGAACCAGTTCAACGCCTCCAACGCGCTTTCCCAGCTTGGGAACTTTGCGAACTTCTTCGCGTACCTCTTCATGGGCATCCCCGGCGGACTTATCCTCAAGCGCAAGGGTTATAAGTTCACCGCTCTGTCGGCCGTCGCAGTCGGCTTTACAGGCGTAGGAATCCAGCTTCTTTCCGGCTACATCGGCTCTTTCGCCGTCTATGTGGCGGGTGCGTTTGTCGCCGGTTTTTCGATGTGCATGCTGAATCTGGTCGTGAATCCGCTCCTCAATACTC
>JAGBFY010000040.1 GCA_017936245.1 Kiritimatiellia bacterium | reverse complement strand
GGCGCATGGCAGTTCCGCGAACTTGGCTACTTTGTGCTTCCTCCGCACGAATGGGATATGCTTAGACAGAACAACAAGGGCATTACCGACTGTGCGAACTATGAGGATTACGAGGGTGCGGGCTACCGTGTCATGCTCCCGCCGGTTGCGTATCTCGCAGACGGCAGCATATATAAATTGTATGTCAATGGAGCAATGCAGTATGCTTCCACAGATCCGCGCCGTGTCGATACCGACTACGACGGCATGGATGACTATTGGGAACTGTTCCATGGCCTGAACCCGATTCTTGGCTCGTATGCCAATCCGTTTGACAGCGGCGAGTACGGCTGGCTCAATTCCCAATACGACAAGATCGCCGAAATCCACGATGGTAAGGTTACCTCTTGGTACAACCATTGGACGGGGTGGGACTTCACAAAGCAACCCGCGGTTGATCCAATAAGGTATCCTTGGATGATGGGCGTCATGGAGGCCGATGCCGATGGCGACGGACTTCGCAACGACGAGGAAGCCCTTAAGGTCAACCTCGCGAAGCCGCGCAATACGCACACCGACCCGACTCCGTTGTGGATGACGGATTCGTCAAGTAAGGCGAGTTATACAGCACAGTACTACAACCCCGATCCGTACATCACAGGATATACCGGTAGCGTACTTGATGTCTATCCAGATCTTCTTATGTATCCGTGGTCGGATATGACCGTCAAGGTGCGTTTGGCCGCTGAAGGTATGGGCGGCACCAGCCTCAACTGGATGTTCGCTTTTGAGGAGAATGAAGGCTACGACACAGACCATGACTTCCGCAGTGACTCCACGGAGCTTACGCATGCCGTTGAAATGTCTTCCGATCCTCTGAAACACACGGATCTTGATAGAAGGCAGGCACTTTATTTCATAGGTGAGAGATCGGCGGCGGTCTCCTATGGCGGAGAATTCCGCAGAAGCCCGAGCACCGAACCCGACCTGCTCAAGCAGTTCACGGTTGAGTGTTGGGTCAAGGCCGATGGTGAACAGTCTGGCGATGTTACCATTCTTGAGCGTGTATGCGACTATGGAGCATCGACACTCGTCAATGGATCCAACGTGATTCGCGCAAACTTCAGGATCGGTATGGATGTCGGCGGTCATATATATGGTGAGTTCGAGGGAACGACCGCCAATTCCGCATCGGTTCGCGTAACTGACAAAAATGTCATTGAAGCAGGAAAGTGGACTCACGTCGCATTCCGTTTTGACGGCGAGAATGCCCATCTTCACATTGATGGAGAAATCGCTCCTGTCGCATCGGTGACCGGTGCTGGATTACAGCCTGCAAATGGCATTGATGGCATCCAGCAGACACCTGATCAGAGCGTGATTCCTCTTACCGGCTATCGCGCACTTCCCTGCGCAACCGTGCTTGGCGCGTCCATTGTTGCGGACGGGGGCTTTGCTGTCGATGAAGAAACCACCTGGTCTGACTACGGTCGCTTCTTCAAGGGTTGGATTGATGAGGTCCGTATTTGGGATGGTGCGCGCAGTGCTGTCGAGATAAACGATTCGTACAAGCGTGCTTTCACTATGGATGACATCAAGCAGATGCGTTCCAATGCGGAGGAGACCGGTGTGTTTGAGAGGTGGCGTGATGGAGCAAGACGCTCTGCCGTCAACGGAAACGTCCTTCCCGCCGAGCTTCTGCAGCACTACAGCTTCTCCACGCTTCCTGGAGGCGTCGAGCCGGGCAATGTGATAACAGAGCCTACGGGATTCCGTGCCAGCGTTTTGAACAATGTCCGCAAGCCTAACGGATCCAGTCTTGATCTGCATACGATGGTTGGCTGGTGGTACAACACCCCTGTCCATAGCGAGGTGTATTCGGACTATCATGTGGTCCCGTGGATTCCCAATACGGTGGCGCACCTTCCGTTCCTTGACGGTTCCGCCCCTGACTCGCAGTTCTGGGCGACTGGAATCGCCGGTGTGAATCTTGTTTCTTCGATGGGGATTGAGGGCTATGAATTCCCGAATAGTGCGAATCCCTACCCGTACTACTTCTACCGTAGAGACAGATACAACCGTCTCAAGCTCCTGTCTGCTGTTGAGGATCTGGGAAGCAATACGGTGAGCACCACATCAATGTATGCCAAGTGGCGTTTCGACCTTCGTAGCGGTTTTGTCGGCACGAGCGACCTCATTCCGCTTGGACGGGCGTTCGCAAAGCGCGATTCTGATTATTGGGATGGTCAGGGTTCTATGGACGCCTGGACAGACACCAAGGGGTCTGTGCTTGAGTCTGCCGACTCTGATGGAGACGGAATCCCTGATTGGGCGGAGAAGCTTGGCATCGTTGACAGGGATGCATATCTTCGTGCTCTTGCCGACGGCCTCCTGCCTAATGGTAAAACTGATTCCAGATATGAGTCGACTGTCGATGCCGACTTTGACGGTGTAAAGGACTGGTGGCAGAAGTTTTACGACCTTGCCGATTCGGCGAAGGAGGATACCGACAAGGATGGTCTTGCCGATTTCGCGGAATACCTTATCACAGAGAAATTCTTTACAAACATTGTGATCAGCCCTCAGATTCCCAAGTCTAACGGCAGGGAGTTCGACTATTTCCTCAAGGCAGGCAAGCTGTACCTTGGCGAGATGTTCTCGGATCACGATTTCATGGAGGATCATCTTGAGCGTGAGTATTCCGAAATTGGGTCTTCCGCGGTCTATTATGATCCGCATTTGGATGATGATGACGATGGTTGGTCCAATTGGGCTGAGATCCGTGCCAAGTACGATATGGGAATCGGCTGGAATGCCACAGGTAATGTCCAGACTAATACTATCCTCAACAACTATACCGATTATTCCGACTATAAGAGCGTAATGGCGAAGATCGAAAGCGATCCTTCCAAGTTCAAGCTGTTGGACACCAGCTTCACGATTACAGGATACAGCAGCTACTCCGACTCGTACTATGGACAGGGCTACATCAAGTATCAGATGTTTACACCCGTATATGCTGAAACCTATATTTACGAGGGGACTCCGGTGCCTGAAGTGGAGATGACAGTGCATTACAACGGTGTGGTTGACCTCATCAATGCCAAGTTGTCCGTCACGGCCTATTCCGGCGATGATCTCAGCAGGCCTGACGCTACATTCTATGTGCAGAACGGTGATGGCCGCAATGTCAATACGCTGAAGTTCCAGTATCCGGATTACGGATATCTGCGCGAGGGCAAGAATACGTTCGTGGTTTCGGTTGCATCTACTAATGCCATGGACGCGTCGTATTCGATGATGGGTGTTGTCCGCAATGTTGACGTGGGCTGGAAAAAGGTCAAGTTTGAGGTCGAACTTGCGGAGACCACGCCTATCTGCCAGCGTACCACAATCCCGGCTGGATCTACGAATGATATGGGTAAGGTGTACGTGTACCGCTACTCGATTGATAATGTGGTAACGCCGCCGTCATCACTCGACTATGGTCCGGTAGTGGTGAAGGATCTCGGAAATCGTACGTCTATGCACGAGGGCGATTTCATGTCCGCTGCCGATTTCGATCTTGACTGGTCGGGGTTTGAGTCAAAGGTACTCAATAACAGTACCGTTCGCGCAGCGGAGCTTCCCGTGAACAAGGTTGTGTACCGTGTCTATCGAAAGGAGGTCGATCTTGAGCGCGAAGTCGAGAAAACCAACACCAATAAGATGCCGTTCGTGGAGATTGTGCGCGAGTTCGGTGGAAGCCGTGCTACGGCGGTGCCCGTCTCGCCGGGTGAAGATCACACGATCTACTATGGCGGACAGCCGACCTTCCGTTGGAAGGTTGAGGGGGATCGCCCTGATACCTATACAGCGTTTGCGATTCAGGTGAAGGATGGATCCAGTGAAATCTGGAACTCCGGAACGCAGATGCTTCCTCCGAAAAACTCGAAGGGAGAATATGTCTGGACAGCACCTCTCTATGTTGGTGATCAGGTTGGCAATGGCAAGGTGTTTGGCTCTCAGAACAACTATAGCTGGTCTGTTACGATGTACAACTCGAAATATCAGGATGATTTCTGGTCTGCTTCACGTGACTTCCGTGTCAATGTGTATGATGCTGATGAGCCGAGCAGTTCGGAATATCATACGCTTGACGCTGTCGTCAAGTACTTTGGCCCTGGGAAATTCAATGCTTCGGTGGACAGCACCATCCAGAAGATTCGAGTTGAGGCATTCACCACGCCGGACTTCACCGGTATGCCGGCGGGTCGTGCGTTCGTGTCAGACGTCGATAGCGTGGTGGATTCAAACCATGATGTCAACGTCAGGATTGTCGGACTGCCGGCCGGTGAGTATTATCTGCGCGCCTATCTGGATTCCGACGGTGACTTCAAGAGATCTGCCTGGGAGTCTTGGGGTTATGCATGCCCGCGTGGTGATAAGGATTCCGGCGCGATATATGCTCCGATAAGCGTAAATGTCGGCAATTCCGCGAATGCTGCCGTGGCTGTTGTTTATGTCGAGGATACCGATCTGGATCAGGACGCGCTTCCGGACGTGTGGGAGTACGATGAGGCCGGTGGCGCCGAGGACTTCCTCCTCAAGAAGGGGCCTGCGGAGAATACGGACGACGGTTATATCGCGATCAATCCCGATCTCGTGATGAACATTGCCCGCGTCGCGGCTGCAAATTCCGCAGGCGGTATGCTCTCTCTCGCAGCTTCTGGCTATATGCCTTCCGCAATGGCATCCATGATGCTCGGTGTCGACAGCGTTGACCCTGAGATTGAGGAAGGTACGCTTGGAATCACGGCGTTCTCGCTTGATGGTGATACTGTTAAGCTGACGGTCGGAGCTAAGGCGGATGATCCGCTTGCCGGTTCGGTATTCGTATCCAACGGCAAGATTACTGCAACGGTTGTGGTGCTTCACGCTACCTCGCTTGCTGAAGGCTTTGCCGAGCTCAAATCGGTTGATGTGACCTTCGACATCGAAGAGGGTGCTGTAAGCCATACTGAGAGCATCTCGCTCAAGGATATCCTGGGCGATGATGTTGACCTCTCGAAGGGCTTCTTCAAGGTCGAGCTGAAGTAAAAATGGTAGGGCGGCTTGTCCTCAAGCCGCCGTGGCGCGTTGGGGACAACGCGCCCTACCACAAGCCACTAACGACTAACAACTAACCACTAATCACTAGCCACTAAAACTAACGACTAGCCACTAACGACTGACCGCTAACGACTAGCCACTAAAGACTAAAGCTATGAAAAAGGACATAAGAAAAGTTCTGGTTGTCAATGCGGGATCTTCCTCGCTCAAATACATGCTCTTCGACATGAAGGGCGAAAAGATGCTCTGCAAGGGTCTGGTCGAACGCATCGGCATCCCCGGCAGCCGTATTGCCTACCAGAAGCCCGGTGCGGAGAAGATCGTTAAGGAGGTCAAGGCTCCCGATCACGCAGAGGCTCTCAAGGCTGTCGTGGCGGCTGTCTCCGATCCCGAGAACGGAGTAATCAAGTCGTTGAAGGAGATTGACGCGATCGGACACCGCGTCCTTCACGGCGCGGAAGTCTTCAGCGATTCTGCCGTGATGGATGCGAAGACTCTCGCCGTTTGCGAGAAGCTCGTCAAGTTCGGTCCGCTTCACATGCCGCCGAACCTTGGCGGCATCAAGGCCTGCCGCAAGATTTTCCCCGGCGTTCCGAACGTTGGCGTTTTCGATACGGCGTTCCATCAGACGATGCCCGACTGTGCGGCTCTCTACGCGATCGCGCCTGAATTCTACAAGAAGATGGGCATCCGCAAGTACGGCTTCCACGGCACAAGCCACAAATTCGTGACCCAGGCTGCGGCCAAGTGGCTCAAGAAGACGCTAAAGAAGGTCAATGTGGTAACCTGTCACCTTGGCAACGGTTCGTCGATGGCCGCTGTCAAGAACGGCGAAGTTATGGATACCACGATGGGACTCACCCCGCTGGCCGGTCTCATAATGGGTACGCGCTGCGGCGACATCGATGCGGCAGCCGTTCTCGCAATCATGAAGGAGAAGGGCTATACGCCCGACGAGATGGATACGCTTCTCAACAAGAAGAGCGGATTCCAGGCTCTCACCGGATGCGAAGGCGGCGATTGCCGTGACATGTGCGCCAAGGCTGAGAAGGGCGATATCGCCTCCATCACTGCGCTTGAGATGTTCGGGCATCGCTGTGCGCTCTATGTGGGTGGATACAACACGCTCATCGGCGGCGCGGACGCGATTGTCATGACCGGCGGCATCGGTGAGAACTCTGCAGAGGGACGCGCCCAGATCGTGAAGCGTCTCGGCGCTCTCGGCATCAAACTCGACAAGGCTGCGAACAACAAGCTTCATGGTGAGCTTGGCGTGATTTCCACGAAGGATTCAAAGATCCCTGTCGTCGTCATCCCCACGAACGAGGAGCTTATGATCGCCCGCGACACGGTCCGTGTGCTGAAAGGTTCAAAATGAGCGCAATAGATAAAATAGTAGAAAAGGCTTCCGCACTGAACGGAACCGTTGTTCTTCCAGAAGGCATGGATGCCCGTGTAATCACGGCGGCATGTGCATGCGTTGACCGCAAGATCTGCACCCCGATAGTTCTCGGTACCGCAGAGGAGATTGCCGCCGCAGAAGAGAAGGCCGGAATGAAGCTTTCCGATCGCGGCATCAAGGTCATCGACTACACGCAAGGCGATGCAGAGCTCGAGAACGCCTATCTTGAGGCCTGGAACGCCAAGGAGTCGAAGAAGCCTGCGGAAAAACAGAAGATCATCGATCTTGCGGCGGCCCAGAGCACGCTCCGTACGAAGCGCATCTACTTCGGCGGAATGATGGTCAAGCTTGGCCGCGTGAACGGCCTTGTCGCCGGTTCCATCGCCTCAACCGGCGATATGCTCCGCGCCGCGTTCCACACACTTGGCACCCAGCCGGGCGTGAAGACCGCATCCTCCTGCTTCATCATGGATCTCAAGGAGCCGACTCCTTCGGGCGATACGGTTCTTGCGTTCGGCGACTGTGCCGTAATCCCCGATCCCACGGCTGAGCAGCTTGTGGATATCGGTCTCGCCACGGCTCAGACGTACCGAGACCTCACGGGCTGTGAACCTCGTGTTGCGTACCTCTCGTTCTCCACGAAGGGCAGCGCGGGCGGTTCGCTCGTGGAAAAGGTGCAGAAGGCGGTTGAACTAGCCAAGCCGAAGTTCGAGGAGGCTGGAATCAAGATGGATGGCGAAATGCAGTTTGACGCCGCCATCGTTCCTTCCGTCGGTCAGCTCAAGAACCCGAACGGTGCGGTGCAGGGAAATGCGAACGTATTCATATTCCCGGACCTTCAGGCCGGAAACATCGGATACAAGATCGCTCAGCGTCTTGGCGGTGCGGCGGCCATTGGTCCCAATCTTCAGGGACTCGCAAAGGCGATGAACGACCTTTCCCGCGGATGCTCCGCTGAGGATATTGTCGGCACCGTCTGCGTAACCCTCCTCCAGTCCGTCTCTAAATGACAAACCGGTAGGGTCACGCGTTTCGCGTGACCGCGGCGGCGCAGGGACGCGCCGCCCTACCGATTTCAACCACTGACCGCTAACCACTAATGACCAACCAATGAATCTCTGGTACATAGCTCCGTTTGCATCTCTTGTTGCGCTTGTCGTGGCGATGGTGTTCTTTCGTTCGATGAAAAAGTCCGACGCGGGCAACGAACGTATGCAGGAGATCGCGGGCTATGTCCGTGAAGGCGCGATGGCGTACCTGTTCCGCCAGTACAAGATAGTGTCCATCGTGTTTGCACTTTTGTTCGTGGTGTTCACGGTGTTGGCGTTCCTTGGCGTACAGAATCCATTTGTGCCGGTGGCCTTCCTGACCGGTGGATTCTTCTCCGGATTGTGCGGCTACATTGGAATGAAGACAGCTACGCATGCTTCCTCACGTACTGCTCAGGCATGCCGCAGTTCGCTCAACCGTGGACTTCAGGTCGCATTCCGTTCCGGCGCGGTGATGGGGCTTGTCGTTGTCGGGCTTGGGCTTCTTGACATCTGCGTGTGGTACTGGATTCTCGACAGGTTGATCTACACTGACGCCAATATGGCTACCGGCCTTTCGGTGTTCGGTCTTCAGCTTGTCGAGCCGGGCTGCACCCTTGCGGCGAAGATGACGCACATCACGACCACGATGCTGACTTTCGGCATGGGTGCTTCCATGCAGACTCTTTTCGCCCGTGTCGGCGGCGGAATCTACACGAAAGCGGCAGACGTTGGAGCCGACCTCGTCGGCAAGGTTGAAGCCGGAATCCCCGAGGACGATCCGCGCAACCCCGCAACCATTGCGGACAATGTGGGCGACAACGTTGGTGACGTGGCAGGCATGGGCGCAGATCTCTACGAGTCGTATTGCGGCTCCATCCTCGCTACGGCCGCGCTCGGCGCATCGCTCGGCGGTGCGGATGTCTTGAAGCAGGTCACGTCTCCGATGATTGTTGCCGGTATCGGTACGATCCTTTCCGTGGTTGGAATGCTCATGGTTCGCTGCAAGAATGACAACGCAACGCAGAAAGAGCTTCTCCGCTCGCTTCTCACCGGTACGCTCGGCAGCAGTGTTCTGATTCTTCTTGCTCTCGTCGGGCTCCATTTCATGGGCTTCATCACATGGGGCATATTTGGCGCAGTTGTAGCCGGTCTTGTTTCTGGAGTTGTCATCGGTCAGGCTACGGAATACTACACCTCTGATGACTATGCCCCCACGCAAGGTATTGCAGGTCAGGCGGTGATGGGGCCTGCCACGACGATCATCGATGGTCTTGCAACGGGTATGTATTCGGCTGGTGTTCCCGTAATCACGATCTGCGTCGGGATTCTCTGCGCGTTCGGTTTCGCCGGCGGTTTCGAGAACTTCACGGCAGGCCTTTACGGAATCGGCTTTGCCGCAGTCGGCATGCTCTCCACTCTTGGCATCACGCTTGCGACCGACGCGTATGGTCCCATCGCCGACAACGCGGGTGGCAATGCTGAGATGAGCGCTCTTCCTGCTGAGGTGCGCCAGCGTACGGACGCGCTTGACTCTCTCGGCAACACCACCGCCGCAACGGGCAAGGGATTCGCGATCGGTTCCGCCGCTCTCACGGCTCTTGCGCTTCTCGCCTCCTATCTTGAAGAGGCGAAGCTTTGGATCGTGAAGTTTGCCGGTGATGGTGAGTTCATGGGCTTGAAGGGTGCGGACATCATCTCCCAGCCTTTGGACAAGTTCATGTCCAATTTCGATTTGACTGTCATGAATCCGCTTCTTCTCTGCGGACTCTTCATTGGTGCAATGATGGCGTACGTGTTCTGCGCCATGACCATGAAGGCCGTGGGACGCGCCGCCGGATCGATGGTCGAGGAGGTGCGCCGTCAGTTCCGCGAGATTCCTGGAATCATGGAGGGCAAGGGTACGCCTGACTACGCCCGCTGCGTCGCAATCTCCACTGCCGGTGCCCAGCGTGAGATGATCGTTCCGTCACTTCTTGCCGTTATCGTTCCGGTTATTACGGGTCTTGTACTCGGAATCCCGGGCGTTCTCGGTCTTCTTGCCGGTGGTATGGTGTGCGGATTTGTTCTTGCGACGATGCTAAACAATGCCGGTGGCGCATGGGACAACGCCAAGAAGTTCATCGAAAAGGGAGCTCACGGCGGCAAGAAGCTTGCAGACGGATCGAAGAATCCTGTCCATGGAGCGGCAGTCATCGGCGATACCGTTGGCGATCCGTGCAAGGATACGTGCGGTCCTTCCCTCAACATCCTCATCAAGCTCATGAG
>JAGBFY010000400.1 GCA_017936245.1 Kiritimatiellia bacterium | reverse complement strand
TACGGAGACGGTTATCAAGAAGGCTTTGGGAGGTGGAAAATGAAGATAATGATGCTGGGAGACGTGAACGGTTCCCCTGGGCGGCGTATGCTCAAAATGCACTTGAAGCGTCTTAAAGCCGAATTGGGGCTTGCCGCAATAGTCGTAAACGCAGAGAATGCGGCGGCGGGCAACGGTATAACCGCGCAGTTGGCAAAGGAGATATTCGAAGCGGGCGCGGATGCGATTACGCTGGGAGACCATACCTGGGGGCAGAAGGAGTTCGCAACGGAGATTGACAGGCTCGAAAACGTGGTGCGACCGGCGAACGGCGGTCCTGGCCAGCCGGGAAAGGGATGGATCGTGGTCACGATGCCAACATGCCGCTTCGCCTTGTTGAACCTTGTAGGGCGAACATTCATGAATCCGTCTGACTGTCCGTTCCGCACGGCAGATGCCTGTCTCAATGAGATGCCGAAGGACGTGCCGGTTTTTGTGGACTTCCATGCGGAGGCAACGAGCGAGAAGAATTCGCTTGGACACTATCTTGATGGACGCGTCACCGCGATTGTGGGTACGCATACGCATGTGCAGACGTCAGATGCGCTCGTGCTTCCGAACGGCACCGCGTATCTTTCCGATCTCGGAATGTGCGGACCTTATGTTTCTTCCATAGGGCGAGACTTGAAGCCTGTCCTGAAGAAGTTCATATCCGGGATGCCGTCACGTTTCAGCATGGCGGAGGGGCCGGCGGTGCTTGAAGGCGCGGTGATAGAGTTCGATCCAAAGACGAAGAAAGCATCTTCAATTGAAACATTCCGCATACGTGAGCCATATGCTTGATATGGCGCGTTCGGTGAATGCGCTACCGTAAATGCAATGGTGGGATGTTTCTTCTCAAAAACAAGATAAAAGCAAGATATGCGTTGCCATCTTGTTTTTTTAGACGGTTTTTGGTATATTATGCGCCCTCTTGCCCAAAGACGGGAAGGGCGCGGCTGAAAACCGCGATCATCAAACAACCAAAAAGCAAAATTAATGGCTATTCGTAAACCCGCTGAAGCCGGTCAGAAGTCGGCAGCAATGGCGGAACTCCTTGCCGGTGTCGGCATGGATACCACGTTCAAGTCTGGTTCCATCGTGGAAGGAACCGTTTCCGCAGTCAAGAACGACGATGTGTTCACCGATATCGGATACAAGTCCGAGGGTGTCGTCAAGCTTGACGAGTTCAGGGATCCCGCAGAGGCGGTTCCGGGATTCAAGTTCGACGTGATGATCGTTTCTCTTGAAGACGATCGCACGGGCATGCTCATCCTTTCCAAGAAGCGCGCTGACGACCAGATCCGCTGGAAGATGGTTCAGGAGCGCTACACCGAGGGTTGCATCGTCAATGGTACGATCCGCGCCAAAGTCAACGGCGGTCTCATCGTCGATATCGACGGTGTTGAGGCATTTCTCCCCGGTTCGCAGCTCGATGTTTCCCCGATCCGCGACCTCACCCCGTACATCGGCCAGACGTACGAGTTCAAGGTCATCAAGATCTCCAACGAGCGCCGCAACATCATCATTTCCCGCCGTGAGCTCATCGAAGGCACGATGGCCGAGAAGAAGGCCGAGCTCCTCGGTTCGCTCCAGAAGGGCGAAGTCCGCAAGGGCAAGGTCAAGAACATCACCGATTTCGGCGCGTTCATCGACCTCGACGGCATCGACGGTCTCCTCCACATCACGGACATGAGCTGGGGCCGCATCAAGCACCCGAGCGAAATGCTCAAGGTCGGTCAGGAGCTCGACGTCATGGTCCTCGAAGTCGATCAGGACCGCGAGCGCATCTCCCTCGGTCTCAAGCAGTGCTCCGAGAATCCGTGGGTCACGATTGCCGAGCAGTACCCGAAGGGCACCCGCGTCAAGGGCAAGGTCGTCAATCTCGCAGCCTATGGCGCATTCGTCGAGATCGCTCCCGGAATCGAAGGTCTCGTCCACATCAGCGAGTTCAGCTGGACGAAGCGCGTCGCCCGTGCGAGCGACATGCTCAACCAGGGTGACGAGGTCGATGTCGAGATCCTCTCCATCGATTCCGAGAACCAGAAGATCGCTCTCGGCATCCGCCAGACGCAGGCCAATCCGTGGGACTCCGTACAGGATCGCTATCCTGTGGGCGGCCGCGTGAAGGGCAAGGTCCGCAACTTCACGACCTACGGTGCGTTCATCGAGCTCGAGGAGGGTATCGACGGCATGATCCACGTCAGCGACATGAGCTGGACGCGCAAGATCAACCACCCGTCCGAATGCCTCGAGAAGGGCAAGGAAGTCGAAGCCATCATTCTCGACGTCAATCCGAAAGAGCAGCGCATCTCGCTCGGCCTCAAGCAGGCTTCGCAGGATCCGTGGGCTGACATCGCCTCCAAGTACAAGGTCGGCGCTCTCGTCAAGGGCAAGGTCTCCAAGATCGCTTCCTTCGGCGCGTTCATCGAGCTTGAGGACGGTGTCGACGGTCTCGTTCACATCTCCCAGATCTCCGATCAGCGCGTTGACAAGGTCAAGGACGCTCTTCAGGCCGGTCAGGAAGTCGAGGCTCGCGTGGTCAAGGTCGACCGCGGCGAGCGTCGCATCGGTCTTTCGATCCGTGCCGTCACGATGACGGAAGACGAACTCAAGGCACTCGAGGCTGAGGCTGCAGCGGAACCCGCAGAGGGCGAGGCTTCCGGTCTCGGCGGCAGCGAGTCCTTCGGCGGTCTCGGCGCGGCGTTCGACGAAGCGTTCCAGAACGTTGAGTGGCAGCCTGGCGAAGCTAACTGAAACAATTTATAAGGAGACAAGACAATGTCAAGAGTATGTGATATGT
>JAGBFY010000399.1 GCA_017936245.1 Kiritimatiellia bacterium | reverse complement strand
CCTACCGCATACCCTTGCGCTCTCTGCTCCGGATTGGTCAATCCGCACGGGGCGAAAAACCCTTTCGTATCGACAACGAACCGCCATGCCTTCCCGAAGCCGACCAAGGGCATATTGAAATACCAGGGGGCGTATCCGAACAGTTCGCGAATCCCTCTGTGCTCGCCGGAAGGCGACAGCGTCGTAAAGAAATCTTTGCCGGGATTCCAAAGACAGCTCTTCACACGCCTCTCTAGGGCGGCGGCTTTCGCCCTGAAATCATCCGCAACATCACTCCTGCCGGCCAGTCCGGCAATTTCAGCTATTGCCGCCGCCTCGCCCCACATCGCTGAATTCACCAACGGGCGATATCCGTCACCGGAAAGGGAATTCTCGCTTCCCTCACGGTCATCTACAGACGAAAACAGACCATTTGGATTCAACCCCATGAAGAACAGATCGTGCGGCTTGTCGGGATGGAGTCTGCGATCCACATACACGGGCGCATCCCAGCCTTTTGCCCATGCGTTCCAGTTTTCAACAAGGCTGTCCAGCATATCTGTCGCGAATTCCGTCTCCCCGGATACCTTCACGGACTGAAGTATCGCATGCGCAGGCCAACAGACATACGCCCTGCGTCCGGTCATCGTTCCCTCAGAGAACCAGAAACGCGAATAGTCGGATATATATCTGCGGTCCTTCAGCCAGCGCCCCTCCATTATGTGATGGCCGGCGGCGCAGTTTATCGTGTTGTATTTCCCGGCCCACTGCACATCCGGCAGGAACTCCGTCACCACAAAACCCCGAGGGGTGGATTTGATGTGCCGCCGGAACGTCCACCACCTGAAATAGTATGCCCGTTCAATATCCTTGTCGGGGCATTCAAAGAGAGGTATATTCGATTCAAGAAACTCCAGCGCCTTTGCATTCGAAATCGCATTTGTATGTCTCTCGGCGTCATCAGCATTGAACCTCGCGACATACTGACGCAAAGACGCCCCCTCTTTGATCGATCCTACTACGTCTCTAGGAAATGCAGACACAGCGACCAGAATGGCTACCGAAAACAGCGGTGAGTTAAACTTCATCTCTTCAACTTCCCGTTCTTTAGATTGCCTAGACGGCGTGCGAATTTTCTTTGCTTTCAATCATTTTTCAAACTGAATTGACACAGGACCATACAGGCCAGATTCATGATTCTCTCGATCAAACACCCTCTGCTTCGCGTCATAGGGACTCAGCGGCGGGAACTCACGCATGACGCGGTCCCGTAGTGACTCATCGCCCGTCTGGTTCGCCAGAAGATTCGCGACCGTAACCTCCAATACATTCTTCCCCTTCCTGACTTCGACATTCCACACAAACGGACCAAAGAAACGCGCACCGTAGTCCTTGTCGTTCAACTTGACCGCGGCACACCATTTGACATCACCTAGATCAAGCTTCGCCCGGCCTTCAGCAGGGGAATCAAATTCAACACGATACAAGGCCTTTCCGCTGAAATCAGCCCCGAGTGACGGCCTCCAGTCTCCAAGGGCCGCAGGACACGCCTCTCCATCGCACGGCTTGATCTCGAAATCAGCGTCTCCCGCCACATGGGAGACAAGCTTCTTCAGCGTCCAACCATCCGAAATTTCCACACGCTTTCCGACGTAGGCAACCGCACGCTCCGCATGCGGCACATCGCCGGTAATGAAAATCGAAGTCTCCCCTCCTGCGAACTTGTGGTCGAAGTCGGATTTCTCGGACACCAGTTCGTAACGGTCATGCTCGGCATCATACCGGACAACCGGGCCCTTTACCGGAAACGACAATTTCACGGAGCGTGCATGCACGTCCTCGTTCATCACGACCCATATGCTGCGGTTGCCGTCATTGCGCTTCATCACACGGAATTCATTAACGTATGCGCCCGACAGCGAGAGTGTGCGCGGCACGGCAGAAAGATCGTCGGCATACGCAAGAATGCCGCCAGAAGACTTGAACTCCTCGCATCTCTTCTTGGCGTCAGTTCGCATCCATTTCGACGTAGGAAGAACAACTGCGCGATATGACATTTCCCCTATCTTCATTCTCCCTCCGGGAAGCAGCTCTGCGGCGGCGAGCTGGTCGTCATCGACAAAATCATAGTCGCAGTTCATCCGATCAAGCGTTCTGGCGACCGCATGATGGTTCCACGCCGCCGTCTCACGGTCGAAACCGCCAGCCCAGAGTCCGCGGACATCATACAGCACCGCAATCTCAGCTCCTGGGAGCCCCTGCGACACAAACCTGCACGAACGTTCAACATACTTGAACCAGTGCGGCTGGAAATCCCAGTATGGAGCAACCGGCCCTGAATGAGGCTCATACGCCGTCATCCACTGCCCTGCATTCGACTGCGCATAGGCGCCAAACACAAAGGTGTTGATGCCGCGCACCATCTGATAATCTATTACCCACTTCATCTGCGCAGGAGTCACGGAATCACCATATATCGCAAAGGACTCAGAAAGGGCGAAACGCCCGCCGTTCTGGTGCATGGCGGAAGAAGCATACCGGGGGAAAGCCAGCGTAACGGCGGGCATACCCGCAACCAACGGAAAAAGCTGGCGCCAGATCGTGTCCACTCCCGGAACATCCATCGCGCGCAGACTGCGAAGCACGCTTCCATGCCCGTATTCGGCCGCCTTTTCCGGAACATCCTCGCCATTGAGATGTCCTCCGGAAAGGACGCCGTGCGCACGGCACCAGTCGCGAAGCGGGAGAAGATAACGATCCACAAACAGATCGGCCATGACATCATGAATATCGATCCTCAACTTTGCAAGCCTGTCGTCGGAGTCGTTGTACCTCCTGATGAGTTCCGCCATGTGCGGCATTATGTCGTAGCCCTTCTTCTCCTTGAACACCTCATGGAAATCGGCTGTCCATCCAAGCGATACGCCAGGACGGTTCGCAGGACGGTTCGGTTCATCCGTAAATACGATGCGGGATGTGGTGCCCAAATCCTTCCCAAGTCTCTTTGCATACGCATCGTGGGTCAGTTCGATGAACTTCTGCGTAGTGCCCTTCTCCACGACAGAAGGATACGCGGCGTATCCAGGCGCATAGGGACGTCTCCGCACAACAGTGCCGCCATCCTTGCCAAGTGCGATTTCTCGAGGTGCGAAACTACCGTCCATGTCTGCGGCTGCAACGAGTCCACAGGCACCGCCTGACGGCCAACCGCCCTCATCGTAGAGATAGGCGTGCATGCCAAGTTCTCCCGCCCGACGCACCACCCTTGCGTACACTTCGATAAACTCCGGAGTAAGATAGTCCGGAGCCATCTTCGTGGAGCACCACGCCGGACGGAATGCCTTAGGCATCGGATGTATGCACACGTTACGCAACCCATGCGCACACATATCCTCCAATTGCGAACAAAGTCTATCAGTATCAAGCCTGTCGTTCCAGAGCCAGAAATACGCCGGCGAATACACGGGGTCATCCGTGCCCTTCCCAGCATCAGAAGAATACGCGGACATGCATGCCATCATCCCAACAAGACATGCGGCGAACTGCTTCATCATACCATCTCCTCCGCACTGAACACGTTTGAAATAGAGTTTCTTTCTCATAGCTCTCTCCGTAAGTTAATTCCAATCCAGTCTTTTTATTCCGGTTCGGCAATCAGCAGAATCCCGCAGCCGACATCTTTTGAATCTAGGAATTATTCATAACTTTGCTATCGGCTGCAGGACATATCCAAGGGGCGGCATGTCAAGGTCAATGGTTTTCCCGCCGATCTTCACCTGCGTCTTTTTGGTTTCATACGACGCATTCACCGCCAAAAACCAGATTGAACCATTGTGCCGCCATGCCCTCACCGGCATGTCATCCAGCACTCCTTCGACCAGATTGGAAATATCCTCCGCAAGGAACACCGGTATCATCTTCACAAACGCTTCACCCGCCCTGCATGCCTCGTCCCAGTACTTGTCAAAATCTTCAGGACTGTGACCAAGCGCGTTCTGGCCGAGGTGATGATAGCTCCAGAGGAACACCCCGTTCGCCCCCGCCGCCACGCACTGAAGACACATGTTGAGCATCTCCTCGCCTGTAGGATGACGCATTTTTGTCTTGTCCTTGTGGATATAGCTCGAATCAAAGGCCTGCGTAACCTGCCAAAGCGGACGCATGCCGAAATACGCATTGAAGACATTACGCGTTTCCTTCCCTACGCGTTCAATCCTTACAGTATCTTGACGGCCGAACGGATAAGGATCCGTCCCCTGAATATCGGATGTATCCATATACTCCAGCGCCGACTCCGGGCGGCAGAAGCAGCTTACAGTAGGATGATCCGGATCAACTTTTCTGATAAGCCTGTCGCGCACCTTCAAGCGGGGGACCATTCCTGGGCCCATTTCATCCTGAATGTACCAGGCGAGCAGAGAGGGATGATCCTTGATCGCCGCCACTTTCGCGGCAACGAAGGCCTCCTCTTCAGCCTCGTCCGCGATAGGGAAAGGCTGAAAGCCGTATCCGCGATAGATGTTCTTGAGCGAATAGACGACTTTCAACCCTTTTTGATGGGCAAAATCGAGCTGATCCCGCGTAAGGGTCGCATACGGCACAGGGCAGTTGAACGGCCCCTTTGTATATTTCTCGGCTTTCTTACCCGCAAAAGCATCCATATACATCCCGAACGGGAAAAACAGCTTTCCGTCAAAAATCGTTCTGCCCATTGCATCAATCGAGACGCGCCGCTTAGGAAGCTCCTTTACGTGATTAAAGAACACGGTTTCGCATACCGCCGTGCGTTTCTTGTCGTCGACAAAAGCAAACGCCACCGGAAATTTCCCGAACGGCATCTGATCCATGTTCACCGTGAACGTACACACTCCGTTGGTGAAAGCGGGAGCCTGAATCTTTTTGAAATATGACGTAGACGCCTTGTTCGGTAGCCTGATCTCACCCGTCCACCCCTTTGCCGCTATTTCAGAGTCTGTAAGGTTTGAAACAAGCTTGAACGTGACATTTCCGCCTGTTGCCGTATCGCGGTACGCGTCATTTACAAGAAATTTCACTGGGGGACGCACAACCTTTTTGAATGAAAAATCATCTGCGTAGAATGTGCCGGTCTCGCCATCTGCGACACGTATACTTACCTCTACATAAACGGCATTCTTCTGAGGAGTGAGATCCACCGTCACATGTTTCCAGCCGTCAGATGTGGAAGCCACGCTCGGACTCGACGATGTTTCACACCATCTGCCCTGTGCGTTATAACACGAAGCATAGATTGCAACCCCCTTCTTGCCGACGATATTCTCCGTTTTGACCCAGGCTTCAAATCTGTAGTTTTCGCCGACTGTCACAGGTACACGCTGATGCACCCACTCGTATGCCCCGCCGTCGCCGACATATCTGATTCCGTTCGAGTAGTTTCGTCCGAATCCATATCCTGCCGTGCACCTCTTGCCGTCGTAATTCCATCCGACGGCTTTGCCGTCCTTGATTCCGCCCTCGAAATCGTGGTTTTTGATCAGCTGCTCAGCACTAACAACGAAAACAGTCGTGAAAGCTGCCGCACAAAACATGGATGTTTTAACAATCATTTTCTTTCCTTTTCGCAAACCGATTTATTCTACAACTTTCAGCGAGCTGCCGTCATCCCTAAGGTTGAAAAGCGTAAGTCTCTCCACTCCCCGCACCTCAGGCTTGTGCATCACAAGCTTCAGTTCGCCATCGAACGTCTTGAGTATCATTCCGTGCCCTCCATTGTCGGCGAACACGGTCTTGAAATTCCCCCACGGCCCCAACGCTTTTCCGCTTTTGGATTCACATGAAATCACAGAATAGGACTTTCTGCAGAACGTGCTCCATATCATGAACAGCCTGCCGCTCTTCGGCGAGCGGTAGCAGTACGGGCCGTCCGTCACATGACCCGAGCCGAACGGAGTATCGGCGCGAAACAGCTCGACCGGCTTTTCGGCAAGCCCCGAAAGATCATCCTTCAAACGCCCAGCATCCATGCGCCCGATTTTCATCTGCGTCCATTCATGGCAGTATATCATCCACGGCGAACCGTCAGGATCCACAAGCAGAGTGCCATCAAGCGCAACATAGTCATGCGGCGTGGCGCTCATGTCGGAATGTTCCCTGAACGGGCCGAGAGGCGAATCCGCCTTCCATATCCATGTGCCGCGTCGCGTCAGCGCATAGCACTCCGGCGGAGCGAAATCAGGATCGTCCGACATGGATTTTATCGGAAACTTCGGATCCGGTTCAAGCGTAGGCGTTGCGAAGAGATAGTATTTGCCCTTGTATTCATGCACCTCCGGTGCCCATATGCTTCTACACTTCACATGCTTCGGCATATTCATCACGCGCTTCGGCGCACTCCAGATTTTGAGATCTTTCGACGTGCGCACGTTCACGCCACGTCCGGTATTCCATGGCGTGGTTTCGTAGAGGTAGTATGTCTTCGTGGCGGCGTCGGCCAAGATGAACGGATCCCGCACGCGGAACTGCGACGCGTCCACTGGCCCTTCCATGCGCCTTTTCAGTTCAAGAAGCGCAGCCTTTGTCTTTTCCGGATCGGGGGAAACAAGATATTTGACCCCGAGGTCGGCGGAGGGCTGCACATCGAGAGGATCTTCGATATGGCGTATCGTCTTCACACCGGCATCATGCATCTGGATCGACACAACATCCGGCAACGGATCGTGATACTCGAAGAAGTCCAGTCCGTTCCTGATGGCCGCGAATATCTCCCTGTCGCGCACGGCGCGATCGTCGTAGCCTTCAGTCCCCTTTTTGACGCGGGTTGCGATGAGACACACCTTCTTCCTCGCGAAACGCTCCTTGGCGCCCTTGGCGTTCTCTGCGCCTGCTATGCGGACAAAACCGATTTCATCGGAATGCCCCACAACCTGAGGAATTGGATATTCAAGTTTCTGCATTTCCTCACAACCGCACAGACACACCATCGCCGCCAAAGCGGACAGTTTGACCATGTTCATCTCAACATCCTGTTTATAGCCATAAATCAGCGCAGAATTACGGCAAAGCCTTTTTCATATCTTGCCGAATACCGAACAAAAGCTTTCCCGTCGACAGTTACATCATCGCGAACGAGATACCATCTGCCTCTCTCGAGATTGTCGACAAACTCCACATTGTCGCCGAGCGATTGCGCAACGGCCTCCGGAACGGTAAGGAACGGCACCGGCTCGCCATACGACGGCAAATCATCACCATAATCTATGCGCACCTTGAGCTTTGCGGGGAATACCGTATCAGGATTTGACAATATCGTACCGTAAATGCTGCGCGAATCGGAGGAATCAGTGACGCGGTCCGCCGCAAGCCCTCCGTTTTCCGAATACACAACCTTTACGACGTCAAAGGTATTCGCGGACCCTCCCTTGAGAAATCCATTTTCGACAGTAAATACATTGTTCACCGATGAGCCGCTGCGAGCCAGAACACCGCCGAAGAAGAGAGTCCCGCCGCCATTGACATACAGGGAAGATGCCCCCACGGATACAGGAGATGCGATAGTGGTTGTCTCACCTTCATCTGTCGTAATCCAGTTACTGCTATCAAGCCTCACTCCTCGATTCTGATCGTCAATTGTAACAGAACCTTTAGGATGAAGCACAGCGCCTTTTTGGAGATACAAAGCATTTTCATTAAATGTTACCGGATTTACCCCCAAATTTCGCTCGTCAGATATGCGTAGACACACAAACTTGGTGCCCCCGTACAAATGCATTCCTCCCGTATATGTATTTGTGGCGGTAAACTCGATCATACCTACGGTGCCGGCAGATGAGTAGTTGTTGAAATACATCCATCCTGCTCCGCTGACGACAGATTCAACGGTTGCAGTCGTGGCGGCATTTACCGTAACCATCATTCCGTTATCACCGGAGGTTGTCGTATTCACCTCCAAGTTCCCCTTGATAACCGGAAGCGTACGGCCAAAGGAAATCTTCGTCCCGTTATAGAACCGCAGATTGCCCTCAAACGTCTCCGAAAAAATACTCAACTTGGCGGATGTGGCTGAATTCACTCCCGCAAGCGTCAATGACTGCCCCGGGAAAACATAGTCCGGCACTTCCGTCGAGGTCACATCCCGAAACGTCTTAGAAGCGGATGAAGCGCTTACCAGATATGCAGCCCCGGAATGAACCGGCAGACCGTCCGTCCAATGGATCCCTTCGGTCGTATGGAAGATGCCATTGTCTCCATCTCCATCAGTTTCCACAACCGGAACGACAACAAGCGAGAAGAGATCATCTTCACCGGACTCGGAAACTCTGACCTCGGCAAAAGGAGCGCCATAGGCTCCCGTTCCTGCGCATACGTAAAAATCATCTTTCTTGAACGTCCCTTTCTTGGCAGTCAAAAAGGGGATTTCAGTTCCAACAACCGCTTCACCCAGTATCTTAACCGGAATCCTGCCGCCATCGGCAACTTCCACCGATGAAGCAACAAGCATACCACATCCAACGCTCACTCCCAAAACGCCACCTTCAAATCTCACCTTCGAAAGCGAAACTGTCGTCCCGGAAGATGCTATGATAGAACCTTCATTAACGGCAATCGATGCGCACGACACGGAATTTGAAAGACACAGCGATCCTGCACCTGATTTCGTGAGCACACCCTCGCCAGAAATTGGCCAGCCGATGGTCATTGACATGTTGGACGGAACCTTCACGTTTCCGCCAGTCGATTCCACATATATGCCGCGATTATCGGATGACGCCAAGGAAACACCATTGTTCAAAACAGTCAATGTTGCCTGCTTTCTGATGACAAGTGCTTTTTCATTGAATGTCTCCATCTTGCCGCCAAGCGAATCTGACGATGCAATCCCAAATTGAACAAGTTCGCCACTTAAATGCATTGAGCCACGGTAATTGGGACTGCCTGAATGCATATTCATGACTACATTCCCCGACGATCCGGAAAACAAAATACAAGAACCGACATCTCCCGATATAGGCATGTACCAGTCCAATCCTTTGTGCGAGCTGGAATTGGAACCGAGTGTTATTGTAAATGGATCTTTAACCGATGAAACAACCGTGGCTGCGCCTCTCAGCTTGGACGTACCCGAATACCCCCAAGTATAGTAAGACCAATAATGTCCCTTGGCCAGCACAAGATTGCGAATGGTAATATCGGCGGCGCCTCCATGACAAAGCACCCCTCCTGCTCCATTGACATCACCGATAATAAGGGAATCACCAGGAAATTGAAAAGGCACATCTGGGACAGCGCTACCAGTTCCTATCTGCAATTGGCGATCTTGAGAAACCAGATAATCATTTCCGGCGGCGGCGGGCTCGCCACCCACCCATGCCTCGCCAGAATTGAAGTTATACCCAAATGTCCAAGTTGCACTAAGCTCAATCAGATCTGCATGCAGCATGAAAGAGATCAGCGAAGCCATCAGACAGATTTTACCGGCAACAGCATTGCCTGAAATTACCATTGTATGCATAACACCTCCTTATTGTTTTTTGATTTCCGAAATCATCTGCAAGATACGTCCCATGCCCGAAGCGTTCGGACTCCAGGGATAATACCACGGATTCGCATCATGATAACGCTCACCCACATAGTATTCGTCGGTGACAGCCGTAAGCATACAGGCTTCAAGAGCTTTTTCCGCCATATCCTTCCGACCCACACTAAGCCATGCCCTCGACCACAAAAGTTCTCCGGACGTAGTGTACCATATGTGGTGCGCACATGCCGAATCGCGGGAAGCGAAATTTTTGTACAGTCCATTTTCATGGGCATACCCGCGCCTCAACAGCCAGCGGCGCACACGGAAGAGTTCATCCTCTGTAAGCACTCCTATACCTATGAGTGCGCCGGGGCCTGTACTGCGCAACCGCTCAAGTGCATCATCCTCCTCCCCATCCGTTGTGCTTGGTATGCGCAACTCGTCCATACCGGCATATTTCGCCCTCCAGACATCCAACACCTTCACCATTTCTGCACGATATTGCCCCTCTGCCGTTTTAAGCGCAAGAAGATTATCATCCCTGAAGAACTCCGCAGCCTTGATGAGCTTCTTGTACGCGAGCACGTTGCGCGCATCGGTCATAACCCAGTGACGGGTGGCGACACCTGCGTCGGTGGATATCATGGAGGGGAAGAGTCCGCCGCCCGACAGACGCTTGCGTTCGATCCACCCGAACGCCCGCATCGCAGAGTCGCGATACCTCCTCCAACAGTCGGTATCATTCGCAACAATGCAATGATTTGCAAAACTTTCCAGCACACAGGCCGTGTCGCACGCCCACTTGTGTCTGAACGGGCCGAACTCGCCGCTTGCCTGCTGGCATTGCCCGAAATAGAAATCAATAACCTTCCTGACATAACCGCCATAACCGACAAGATCAAGACCGGCAAGGAAATCCGCCGCATCCCACGGCCAAACGAAACGCTGCAGACCTCCTTGGCGAGGAAGGACAAAATCGCCGTCGGTCGGCATCGCAAGGCACTGCAGCATCTGCACGGCAAAATTTCTGGCAAGACATGCGGTTGCTTTGTCAGCTGGAAGCTTTGAAAGACTGAGCTTCGCCAACTCACCCTTCCATGAAAACCTCATCGATTCCACAGCTTGATCATAACTCAATGTGTCACCGGCTCCTTTCCCGATATCAAGCTCGAAACAGCACGTCTCGCCTGACTCCAGCGCAACGGTGAAGCGCATGGCACCCTTCTTGGCATCCCACGAAAAGCCATCTCCATGCGCCGCGACGAACCTGTCTCCGCATCGAACGACTTTCCCGGAAAAGACAAGATTTGTGGTTTGCATCGCAAACCACGATTCCACCGCAGGATTGTATATGCGATACACGTCCGGGGCATCGAAGACCAGACTCATTTCCTTGTCCGCGCGGACAAGGAACGCGAATGGATGAACAATTCTCCCTGCACCATTGTTTTTAACTGAAAGCCTCACATGCCCCGTCGGTTTTCGTCCGAACGGAACGGCAGCGGAAAGCGTCACCTCCATATCCCCGTCACGCCAAGTCTGAGAGTGTTCCGGGATGCCGTCTTCAGTCACACTCAACTGCGCAGACCTGAAGTCGAACGACTTATCATCTTTCCCATGCACAAGCCAAATCGCGTGACCTTCAAGTTTTTTGGGATGAAGCGACCAGTCGGGAGTATGTTCGACATCGCCATAGACAATCTTTCCTTCACGCCAAAATGTGTACATCCGTTCGGAAAAAGGACCGTGCAGATACCTACGGGTCGTTTTGGGCTTCTCCCATTTGGGCATACATCCGAACGGATCGGGTTTTATGGTGTACTCCACCGTTCGCGGATATGCCCCACCCGCAACAGATGACGGATCGAAAGATCCGCTGCGCAAAACCACGTCATCTACGATCCCGCGAAAATGGAGGGTCGCCCAATACCGCTTCCACCAATCGGCATCAAAAGGATCAAGAGTGTACACACGCTGCGCAATGGCAAGATATCCCTTCGGAAATTGATAATCAGGCGCTTCAGAGAAACCCACCTCCACTCCATCGACATAGAGCGCCATGCGTTTCCCTCGCAAAACCGAGAGGGCTACATGATGAAGCTTTCCGTCATCAAGAATTCCCGCCCGCGAAAAGATGCGCTTGCCGCCGAAATATCCGCAGATGCGCCTCTCGTGTCTTGAATTGAAAGAAATGCGCATACACCCGTTCGATTCGCACGAGCCGTATTCGGCAAGAATCTTGAATGTGGGGTTCTCGTTCTTTGGAGATGCCGCTCTCAGCGAAAGCACGACCTCGTCCGCCCCCTCAACATCCACATGGCGAACATTATCGATCTGGGTACCGTCATAAACGCGCAACGTACGGCCACAGGACGTCCAAGCGTTCTTCAATTCCACAGAATCGGCATACAGTATCGAACAGAACATCGTCATCGAAACAGCAAGATACTTCCCTGTCGCAATGCTGGCAATCATATCTCTTTTTGTCATAACCGTCTCCCCTCTTTCCTTAATTGAAATATGCTATCTTTCCACCACCGAAGCCATCTCCTGAAGCGCCATTGCCGCCCCAACGCCGCAGTTCGTCCAATTGTTTATGCATTTCACACCGGTAAGATCGCTTATCACCCAATGAGTTGCAATCTCCCCGTCCGGGCCCATCGCCTGAACCTTGACTATGGAATCGCACAGCGTCTTGGCCTTGGCCAGCGCAAGCTCATCTCCTTCAAGCCTGTATAGATCGAGATATGCGCAGGCCAATCCGCCAGCCAACGAGTTGATCATCACCTGCCAACGGTATTTCTCCATGACCCCGGGTACATCAATCCAGTTGTCAAAGGACTCGGACCAGTTTCTATAACGCTTGTAGGCCATATCTTCCATTGAACATACCGGACTCCACACCGGATTGAATCCATGCCAGGGTTCGCTGATTATGCCTCTACCGTCCGCCCGGCACGGCTTGCGCCAGCAAGCGAACTGATCTTCCACCCAACGCACGATCTCGCGTGCCTGAGATCTTCGAGCGGGATCGCCGGGGAAACGCTGGAGAAGATATCGTGCTATCTCAAACGCGACGGCCGATGTGAGATCGACATGATTTGCCGCAGGCCTGGTATCCTCGAACTGCGGGGCGAAATCAAAGGTTTTGAGCGGACCTTCCTCAATGTAGGCAAACGCCTTGTCTGCAACCTTCCGCCAGCGTTCATCCTTCGCAATGCCGGACAGCCGTTCCATGAAACTGCATATGCCGGTCGGGAGCAGTTTCACAGGAACGCCTCCATTGCCCTCTACGACCGGCTTTCCGTCCTTCTCCCACATTTTGAGGAACCATGTACCGTCCTCCAGCTGAAGCTTTTCATAGGTTTCCGCAATTGCAAGCGCGGCATCCAGATATTTTCTGTCGCCTACGGCGTCATGGAGATTAAGATACGCCATTGCCACCATCGCGGGATAGGTAAGCATGTTCTGTCCGGCGTATTTGACGGAGGCGAAATTGTTCTTCTGCCCTTCCATTTTCCAGTACGTCGGCGGGAAATGGGCCAACGGAGCGCCTTCCGGCTGAGATATCGACAGCGTATAGTCCGCCGCCCTTCGAGCTATGGCAATTGCATCCTCCTTGTGTCCGGCATCAACCTGAGCATAGCGGATCATTCCGTTGATCAATGCGGAATTCATCTTTGACGGATAGATGTTAAGAAGATCAGTATATCCGTCAGGACGTCCGAATTCCAGAAAATGCTGTGTGTTGGTATGCGAGAAAAGCGTCCTGTAATAACGTTTTGCACATTCCGTGTAGGAATACGGCTTCGGAGGATACGCGCCCGGCTCATAGGGGGCGCTCTTCCAGAAACGCCTGGTTCCTGCGATTCCGACGACCCGTTCGCACGCATCAAGCGCTTCAACGCGCACCCTGACATATCCCACGGGAACGGCGAGCCAAACCGGAGAGAGGCTAGAACACGGCTGGGGAGCTACGAACACATGTTCGTCAAGGTTCCCATCCGTCACAATGAACCTATACGTCTTCGCACCCTCAATAAACTTAAAATCAAAGGCCGGAGCATACATGAAGTGCAGACTGTTCCTGTTCCAGAAGACCTTGTCGCCGGCACCGCCACCGGGGCG
>JAGBFY010000398.1 GCA_017936245.1 Kiritimatiellia bacterium | reverse complement strand
GTCTACCTCCACCAACGAAGGGCGCCGGTCTCTGGCACCATTTCCTTTCTCGCATCTCCCTTCTGGGAGATTTTTTTTTGCCCTTATTCATTCCGGCATGGGGACAGACCCTGCAGAAAGAGATAGAACCAATGAGAAAACTGATGGCAACACTCCTTGCATTTGGCGCAATCCTTCCCCTTTGTGTGATAGGTGTGGATGCTCAACCGAAAGCGGTCAAGGCAGCATGGTTCAGAGCGGATATTTCGTGCGATGTCGGTACGACACTTGCTGGCTATGGCAATAATGATGTTTCGGTTGAAAAAATTGATGATCTTGAGCTTAACGGCTTGTGCATTGACGATGGCAACGACAAGGTGCTTATAATGTCTTTTGATCTTATTGGATTGGACAATGCCGCCATCCGCAAGATTCGCAAGTGGGCTTCCACTTCATTAGGAGTAAAGGAGGCGAATGTACTAGTATCTTCTACTCATACCCATGGTGGCCCCCATACTGAAATGTATCGCAATGCAGCGAAACTTAACGGATCTAGCTATCGGATTCCTGATGATCCGAGCCATCCAGACGCCAAATACCCGCCTTTCTTTGATAAAGTGGTATCTGAGGCCATTCATCGATTTGCGCAGAATCCAGGATGGAGGGAAGTGTATGTTGGATTCTATTCGTCTTCCCGTGATGAGAACCGTAACCGACGTTTCACCACCGCCGATAATCATGCTAGTTTCATTGCGCACAGGCGTACGCTGCACAAGATTGCCACGGGCGTTGCGGACAAGGAATTGGGAACTCTTGCTCTTTTCGATCCACAAACCTACGCTCCGCTTTTTGTGCTTGGCAATTATGCCGCCCATCCGCTTGCCAGTCATGCTCCGGGGAAGGGTGGATTGCGTATCACTAGTGATTTCCCAGGGTTCTACCGACGGTATATCGAGGCCGAAACAGGAGCTCAGGCGATGTTTGTGATGGGAGCCTGCGGCGATCTGGTGCCGAAAGGGGATGAACTTGGAACTCGTGCCGCCCGTCGTGTCGGTGAGAACCTTGCAGAAGCCTCATTGGCGGATATAATCGATATTCAGCGAAATTCGCAGCGTTTCATGATGTCCAAGCCCATTGTCGGCGGACGTATAGAAAAGTTCGAAGCTAAACTTCGAGCCCGTTGGCGCGAGGTTTATGAGAGAGATGCGATTACATTGGAAGTTCAGTGTGTGTCAATTGGCGATGTTGCATTTGTAGGCGTACCAGGAGAGATGACCAATGAATTAGGATTGGAAATAAAATGGCATAGCCCTTATCGTCGTACATTCATAGCCTATTGCGGCACTGACTATTTTGGCTACATCTCAACCGCCAATCAGGTGGCGGCTGGCGGATATGAACCGCAGCTCCAGAAGATTCTTGCGCGTGAGTCACTTCGACTTGTGACGGTTTCGCAAAATGCGTTGTTCTCCCTTCGCAGTACACTTTATCCAGAGGATGAGAAAGGAGAGGATGGATATCCCGATAACCAGAACCTCCCCCTTGTCAATCTTCCAGGAGGGGTAAAGGCATCGAAGTGGCGTAATAAGAAGTGATGTGTTCTATCCATCCATTATTTCTCGAAAACAACCCGCAAACCAACTGGCTACCCTAGAATGTGGTACAATAGGCGATCGTTCAGTACAAAAGAGGTCTGGCCGTAATTCTATTGTTTGGTGATTGTAATGGCGACAGGTCTTCGAAATGACATCGGCGCGACAGTGGTTTCTGCCATTGCTGTGCTGTGTTCATCTGCTAGTGACACCCCATTGCGTGTTACGCCGGATGTGGCGCAAGGGGAAAACACTTTGATTGCGCCTACAGCAGATGTTCTTGCGGGACGCAAACTTTCGGACTTCATCTGCCGCGATGCCACCATGAAAGCGGTTGGTGAAACTTTCTCTTTGACCAATGGCGTTCTTACCGCCAATGCGTCGCATGCGCTTGTTCTGGAGAGTCCGGATCGCTACGACTGCGAGAATTTTGTGATGCAGGCGGAAGTCCGCTATGAGAGCGATGGCTTTGCCGACAGCGGACTTGAGTTCTGCATTGCAGATGTTGATGGCAGACGCAGGATGGTTGAGTGCCAGCTGAAAACAACCTGCATAGGTGACGGCTGGGCGCTGGGCGGCATCCGGGCGGCGCGAAATGATGGTGAACCGTACAGGAAGCCAAATGCGGCGGGAGACGTCCGTGTGCCACGTCAGACAACGCCCGTCTGGAAGAGTGGAGTGTGGCACAAGGTATCGGTGGTCAAGAATGGAAACAGGTTTTCGTTCTTCTTCGACGGCAAGCCGTTAAATACATTCGTTGTTGATGGAGCTGTGCCAGGGCGGATAGGATTTCAGACAAAACCATATCCGGAAGGACGTGGTGCGGTCTCGTTCAGGAATGTTAGGATGTTTCAGTTGTGAGAATGTCGAATTTGCGAAGTGTTGGGCGAAAAGGGTGTTGTGTGATATAATACACGGCACAAGTTTGAATGGGGTGGGAGGTTCCTGCCCTCAGAAAGCGAAGGAAGAAGCAGTGAAAGATCTCAAGGAAGCATACAAGACCATCGAGGCGGATCATTTTGCGCCTCGCATGGAGGTTTCGTTCATCGACGGCGACAAGCGCGAGACGTTGAGCTACGAGAAGGTCACCTGGAACATCGGCGGCGAGGAGAAGGGGTTGCGCTATGGCGAAAATCCCGGTCAGGAGGCCGCGCTCTACAAGCTTGTCAACGGCAACCTCGTGCTTGGCGAGGTCGAGATGCTTGGCGCGAACCAGCCGCTCGCTTCCATCCCCGAACTTCTCCAGAGCGGAAAGCATCCC
>JAGBFY010000397.1 GCA_017936245.1 Kiritimatiellia bacterium | reverse complement strand
TGGCAGCTGGAATTCCCCCTCTCGACTGCAATGTCATAGGACGATGGACACGACCTTTCTTCGCCCCATTAGCTTTGCCGCCACCGGAAGTCTCGCCTAATTTTACGGTCACATCGACACCACCTTTTTCAAGCGTAACGGACTCCGTCGCAGGATCGGCGCTCTTGACCGTCCACCCGTTCTGGCTCCTGCCCACCTTAAGGTAGTAGTTCTCAGCGGGATTCGCGGAAGTGTCCGTAAACCCTACAGCCACATCCCCCGCAGGCGTGATGTTTATCATCGACACCCTTACGCTTGCCGCCAACTGCTGTTCCTCCGCAGTCCGCTGCTCCTCCGTCATTTCCCCCTCTGCCGCTGCAGCAGCATTTGCGGCGGCAGAGCCTGGCGCGGCCTCAGGATCGAAATTAACTGGCTCTGGTCCGAAAGGCTTGCGGTCAATGACCGTCTGATAACGTTCAAAAGGCTCTGCTGCGACGCATACTGCCGCAACAAACAGGGCAAAAGCCACTAAACTCTTTTTTTCAGGTTCAAATATCATATCAATATATATGCGAAAAAAGCATCGCGATTTCATCGTGGCGGCGAAACTCCGTCAACAGACTCCAAATCCTCGAACATTGGACACTTCACCGACATCTTGCCGAACCTGTCCCGGAAAAGGTCACGGAACGCAATATTGTACTTTTCCTGACGCAGCATCTCTATCGCAGTCTTACGGTCTGCCTTGAGCTTAGGCTTGCCTCCGGACTTCTTCACTTTCGCGTTCAGTTCACGCAACTCCTTCACGCGATCATCGATTTCCTTTGTTCCAACGGAAAGCTTGTCCTCAATCTCCCGCTTCGTATATTTTCCGATGAGCACGGCCTCCTTGAAGTCCGAACGCTTTGTCGCCTCCGGGATAGGTCCCTCCTTGAAGAACTGTTCAGGCGTAAGATTCCGCGACTTAAGCTGGCTTGCAACCCTCGCCAAGGACGCTTTCTCATCGTCAGCAGTGACCTTGACACCCGACTCCACTGCAGCGGCAAGAAGAACCTCCTTGACAATCCACATCTTGGCCGCAGTACGGCGATAGTGCCTCATCGCCTCCTTCATTTCGCGCTCCGGAATCAGAAGATTCTCCATGCGCTTCGCATCATCGATAAGGGTCTGCGCACGCCAGTCAAGCTCACGGGCGGTCAGGATGCGACCGTTGACAGATACCGCCGTCCTACCGGGACGGTTGCTCCAGAGGAAAAACGCCCCACCTGCAAGAGCTACAGCGCCGATGAGCGCCAGCACCGACATTACAGTCTGCTTCATATAACCGTAACCATCCCTTCCGCGACTTCATTGGCGATCTCCTCACCAGCAAGGTGCATCAACACCGCAAGTGCGAACGTGATTGCGGCGCCGGGGCCGCGTCCTGTGATTATCTGCCCGTCGGCAACCGCAGGCGCATCAACGACCGGGCATCCCATATCCGGAGCACATGACGGATAGCACGTGACATCCTCTCCATCAAGCACTCCTGCCGCAGCAAGAACAGTGGGAGCCGCGCATATTGCGCATACGTAGCCACCGGATTCCTTCTGCTCACGCAATCTATCAACAAGACGTTCACACGCCATGAGATTGGCGGTGCCTTGACCGCCGCCGGGAAGGATTATCGCATCCCAACGACCGTCAATCACATCGTCAAGAACAGCATCGGACGTCATCCTGATGCCATGGGCGGAAAGAGCCGATGGCTCAGCGGACAACGCGGCTGTAACAACCTCCACGCCTCCACGGCGCAGAATATCAATGACTGCAACGGCTTCAATATCCTCAAAACCGTCAGCAAGCGGCACTAGTGCTTTTTTCATGTCGTCTATTATAGCAAAAAGAACTGATGCAAATTGATCAATATGTCATTTTACATTCAAATAGGGCTGAGTCCATGCCATCAGGCACTTGGGATGCTGATATGCGCGGGCGCGGGGATGTTCTGGAGATTTGATGCGGGCACGAACGTATAGATCATCCGGCTCCATCCTGTACGAGGCTCGGACGGAATCGCCCAACATTCCTGTAACCGACTTTACCACCTGCCCGATGCCTTTGCCGTACAGATTGACCTTACGGCGGAAGCGCGACTTTCTATCAGCCGGAGCGTCCGGAGGCAATATCTCCAGGGTCTTGACCGGCTTCTCGCTGAAATCCTTCTTGGACACAACAAATTCAATTGTGCGGCAGACATCCTTAGCTCCAGCCACGGAAACCTCAAGCGTACCGGTGGACGGATCGAACGAGAAATCTTCGGGCTCCACACCCTCGCAAGCGGCGAAATCACCGGCTGCCATTGCGGAAATCAACGCCGGCTGGGAGAGTTCTTTCGACCGCACCTTGCACCAGGCGTTCTGCGTGATGCAATGCACAGCCGGCACATAGTCTCTCGTGCCGAAATAATGATGTGAATCATCCGTCCCTACCCCATAGAGAAGCGACTGGCCGCGTCTTGCGCGAAACGCATTCACGACATCCCAGAAGATATCGTTGTCCATACCGTTCTTCAGCACGCCCCTGCCCGGCGCATACGGACTGCCGCCGTTGCAGACCTCAAAGAACCGCACTTCAGGATTGGCGATAAGGTCTTCGGCCAGAACGTCATACCAAGTCCATATCGGATGGTTGAGTATGAACATCTCCTCGCGACCGAATCTCTTTGCCGCATCTGCAACCGCCTTGTGAGCCTCAGCGATCCTTTTAGCAACCGTGCAATCAGTCCCGCACTTCCTGAAATACTCCGGAACCTGTGGAACGTTGAGATAGCTCATGTGGACCTGATTCACAACGCCGGCGGCATTCTGGACACGGGTAGTCCCTTCTACGCCATCCAGAAGAACGAACTTTCCAGACTCCTCAAACATCTCGCGAAGCTGGGCGACGGTCTTGAGTTCAACCTCAAATTCTCCGTTCTGGTTTTCCTTGACCACTGCGCTTTTCGGGAAGTCGCGACGATAGGCGTCAAGGATGGCCATGTCATTGACGTTATCCTTTTTCAGCTTCTTCGACCGGATGCCTCTGGCATATACGTTATGATCCGTAAGGCCAAGGAAATCATATCCGCGCTCTTTGTAGAACGCGACCGCCTGCTCCGGAGCCGCCCGGCCGTCGCTCCACCATGTGTGCGTATGGAACTGTCCCTTGTAGAACCTGCCGCCAGAGGACGCTCCCTGCGGAAGCGATGCACATCCGCTGCCGGCGACAGCTCCTGTTGCCATCATTCCGCCTTTGATGAAGTTTCTCCTGTTTAATATGGCACTCATCTGGGATTTCCTTTTATTTCAATTCGAGATACACACTTTTCGAACGTTCAATCATCCGGTCAAAAGAGAACTTCTCAAGCGCAGCAGTACGCAGATCGTTCAATTCCATTTTGGAAACACGAATGATTGCATCTGAGAACGCCGCAACCTCCGCATCTCCATGCGGGGTATCGGATGGAACGAGCGCACCGTTCACGCCGTCTTCGACGATATCCAGAGCTCCGCCAAACGCCTTTGCCACAACCGGCCTTCCCATCGCAAGCGCCTCAGCCATGGAGCGTCCGAACGCCTCCGGCTTCTTCGTGTTCGAAGAGACCACAATATCGGCAAGCGAAAGACACTCTGCGACCTTCTGCTGATTCCCCGCAAAAACGACCTGGTCTTCAGCGGAAAGCTCCTTCACAAGATTGCGAAGCCCCTCTTCTACATCCTTGCGCAACGCCTCCGCCTCACCAACGATGACTAGCTTGAACGGTTCTCCGCCGTTCTGCTGATTGGCGAGATGGACCGCCCTTATGAGAATGTCATAGCCCTTCAACTGCGTGATGCGGCCAACACCCATTACGACCTTTTTGCCGTCAATTCCCCACTCTGCACGCTTGGAGTCAAGGAACGCCCGATCCAATTTTTCCGTATCGAACCGTTCCTTGTCTATCGCCCTAGGGATGACGCGTATCTTCTCCTCGGCAAGGCCATAGTTCGCTTTAAGGTAGTCAGCTATGTAGCGCGATGGAGTTACCGTGATATCGCCGCGAGTCATTACGGACGAATAGCGAGAGACAGAATTTGCCCCATGCGCAAAGCTTATCCATCTTATGCCGAGCCTGCGGTTCGCCCACAGGAAAAGCCATGCCGGCACACGGGAATGTGCGCACACGACATCCGGTCGCTCTGATTCAAGGATGCGACGAAGTTCCGATGCACGCCTGAAATAGGTAAACGGATTCTTGGACTTCACGTCCATCAGGATATGGCGGCCGCCGTCCGACTCGATCTGCCGCACGAGTCGCCCGCCAGCTGAAACCACAACATTCTCCCAGCCCGCCGCCACAAGCGCACGGTTCACCTCGACAACGCCCCGCTCGACGCCTCCCTGCTCCATTGCCGGCACCAGCTGCAGTGTTTTCATGCGTTTTTGCCCGCTGTCCCGAGGGCTGGAAGAAACCGATTCCACCCGGATCTTCCCTGAATCGGTCCTTGGGAACGGTTCAGAACGCACAACAACAGTGCGTATTCTCTTATACACCGGAAGGCAGCCGTTTAACGCCGCAATCGCCTTTCTCACGGAACTTTCCGGTGTGACGGCATATATCTCAGCCTTTATCTCACGCGTGGAACCGTCGCCCGAGACAACAACCTCACGTATCCCAGGAAGGGCCTGTATGCGCTCCTCCAGTTCTTCCGGAGCAATCTTCTTTCCGGAAGAAAGCACAATCGTACGGGAGGTGCGCCCTGTCACCCACACATACCCATCCTCATCTATGCGGCCAAAATCCCCTGTGCAGAACCAACCGTCAGGCGAAAGCACCTTGTCCGTCCCCTCCGGATCGCGATAGTATCCCTTGAACACATTTGGTCCTCGTACAAGCAGAATCCCATCTTCAGAAACTTTCGTCTCAACCCCGGGAAGATCGCAAGCACGCCCTGCGCTGCCAACATGCGGATTTTCGCCCAACGTGGCAATGGAGAACAGCGCGGTGGTTTCGGTCAATCCGTATGCGGTAAGCGTCTGTATACCGAGAGCGGACAGCTTCTCGTAGACGCGACGAGGAAGCGGCGCACCACCGATCAACATCCAGTCTATCCGAGAACCGAACGCCTCTTCCGCCGAAGAAGCCCTTTGCATGATTTTCTCCGCCAATATCTCCGCGAGCGCGGGCACGAGACATATGCAATTCACCCGGAAACGCTCGACGGCGTCGTAGAGGCGGCGGAAATCCGGGCACACGCCGAGCGCAACGCCCTGTGACAGCATGAAATATGTCGCGCACACGCCAAATATGTGGTGGACAGGAAGAATCATCAGAGAACGGTCACCCTCCCTTACCCTAAGCCTGTCCTGGGCATATTCGCAGAATGCCGCCATCCCCCGAAGCGTAAGCTCAGCCCCCTTAGGCTTTGAAGTCGTTCCGCTCGTGAAGACGATCATGGCCGTCTTTGTGTCATCCGGTGGCGGCATATCGAATACGCCTTTCTCACCGGCGGCGAGTGCCTCTCGCCCCTTGCTGATGTATTCATCAGAACGGCGGGAACCGAATTCTCCTATCTGAACGCCTGGAGTAAGCTCGCAGGCTTTCTTCGCCTTCTCTGCATACAATGCGGAATGGACAAGGGAGACGGCTCCAGTGAATCTCAGTCTATCCGCTATTTCGGTCGCAGACAGGCTGACTTCAATCGGAACGACAGTCGCACCGGAGAAAACACATGCGGCATGCGCGGTAATCCATTCGTATGAATTTTCCCCCAACAGGGCGACGGCTCCACCGTTCGCGTATTTGCTCACAACCCATGCCGTCGCGGCTATATCGTCAGTGAACTGGCGCCATGTTATCGGCACAAAACGGTCACCGGCGGCGATCATGAACGCCGTCGCATCAGGATGTTTGTCCCGGTTGAACCTAAATGTCTCGAACAGTGATATCAAAACCGTTCCATGATATCAGATGCGGACCGGTGCCGCGATGCCGAGAAGGTCGAGACCCTTGGCGAGCACCCTTCCGAAAAGCGCACAGAGCTTAAGACGCGCATCGCGGACCTCCGGCTCGCTCTTGAGAATCGGGTTTTGCTGATAGAACGAGGAGTAGAGCTGGGCGGTCTGGAAGAGATAGTCCGCGAGAAGCGATGGCTTGTAGTTCTCCGCCGCCTTGCGCACCGTCCCTCCGAACTTCAGGAGCTGGAGCGCCAAAAGCTTCTCCGACGGCGATGCGATGCTGTAGCGGAACGCCGAAACGTCAGGATTGCCCGCCTTGTCCATGAGGGAGCAGACGCGTGCGTGCGCATACTGGAGATACGGACCCGAATTGCCCTCAAGAGCAAGAGCCTTATCCCAGTTGAAGTCGATGGCGGTGGCGGGATCGTGGCTGAGGTCGGCATACTTGACCGCGCCAAACCCGATCTCCTCCGCAAGCTTCTCGTCTCCGCCGCGCTCCTTGACGATTTCGTATGCGCGACGTGTCGCCTCCGCAAGAAGGTCATCCAGTTTGATGAGATTGCCTTCGCGGGTGGAGATGGCCTTGCCCTGATAGGACATAAGCCCAAACGGCACATGCACTAGCTTTGCCTTCATGCCCATCTTCGAGCAGATGATGAAGAACTGCTTGAAGTGGAGAATCTGGCGGTCGTCCGTGACGTATATGATCTCAGCAGGATCATAATCCTTGATACGGCTTTCGACGCATGCGACATCGGACGTCGTATAGTTGAATCCGCCGTCAGACTTCCTTACAATAGCAAGCGGAAGCCCCTCTTCCTCAAACCGCACCACGAGAGCGCCGTCCGATTCCTCGGCGAGTCCCATCTCAACGAGACGCGCCACAACCGGAGCCATCATGTCACGGTAGAAGGATTCGCCGCGCCAAGTATCGAACTTGACTCCAAGCTTGGAATACATGCGGTTGAACTCGTTGATGGAGATGTCGATGAACTTCTTCCAGAGTTCGACATCGTCCGGATCGCCATGCTGGAGCTTTACAAGCTCTTCACGGCAGGCGGTTTTCCACGCCTCGTCCGTCTTTGCGCGGGACGAAGACTCCACATAGCACTTTTCAAGAGTCGCAACTGCAAGATTGTCACGCTCCTCCTGGGTAAGGCATTCACGGTAGCCCTTGATGAGGATGCCGAATTGCGTACCCCAATCGCCAAGATGGTTGTCGGCGATCACAGAATAGCCGAGCGCACGGTAGATTCGGTCGATTGCGTTTCCGATCACGGTGGAACGGATGTGTCCGATGTGCATCTGCTTGGCTGCATTAGGCGAGGAATAGTCGATTATTACCTTCTTGCCTGCTCCAAGCTGTTCAATGCCGCAGTTTGAATCGGAATCAAGCGAATCAAGAGCAGAACCGAGCCATTCAGGCGTGATCGTGATGTTGAGGAAGCCCGGTCCGGCAATTTCCGCCTTGTATTCGGACGAGAGGCACTCCACCACCTTCTGAGCGGCCTCGCGCGGATTCCTGAAACCCGCCTTCTTCGCTATCTCGAGAGCGTCATTGCACTGATAGTCGCCGAATTTGGGATCCGTAGCCGGAACAGCCTTGATCTCGGGAAGCTCAACTCCCGGAAACGCCTTTTCGAAACCTTCCTTCAGCCATTCTGTAATCGTCATAGCATTGTTCCGGCGGCATTCCGCCGCCGCCTTTCATCATTTGCTCTTCTTCTTCAAAAGTTTCTTTATCACCTTGTCGCGGGATTTCTCGTCCATGTGATCGACATAGATGATACCCTTGAGATGGTCCGTCTCATGGCACACCGCACGTGCAAGAAATCCTCGCGCAGTCACAATCTGCGGAACACCCTTTACGTCCAGAAACTGAACCGTGACCTCAAACGGACGCGTGACATCTCCGCCAACGTTGGGCAATGAGAGACATCCCTCGCGCCCGGTCTGCTCACCGGAGAAAGATACAATCTCCGGATTGAACATCACAAGAGGCTGGGCGATACCGGAGTTGAATATCTTCGTCTCCTCATCATCCTCGCAGCTCAAGGGGACGTCAATGACGCAAAGCGCCTCGGTGCGGCCGACCTGCTCGGCGGCAAGCCCCACACCTTTGGCCTTGTACATCGTCTCAAGCATATCCTCGGCAAGCACGACGAGCTCTGGCGTAACGGCCACCTTCTGAGCCGGAACGCGAAGCTTTTCGCTGCCGTATTTTTCAATCTTAAGTATCATTGGCGATAAATTATATCACAAGCCACCGTCTCCCGATAAAGGCAGAACTCGGCGCTCAGCTTCAGAAAAGTTCACGAACCGCATCGTCGATACCACCGACGTCGACCACTTTGTCCTGCGTGACCGGAGCGGTTTCGAGAGCCGCGAAGGCAGGCGGCGGATTGTCCAGCACATCTGCGCCGAAAGCGCGTTGGCACGTCTCAGGGAACTTGTACGGCGTGGCGGTCGCGGCTATGACGCACGGCACTCCGTCCGGAAGGCCAAGCCTGCAGGCAACCGCTGTTGCGACTGCGGTATGCGGATCAAGCACATATCCGCAGGCCTCGCGCATACGGCGCATCTCGGTCTCGGTCTCCTCGGGCGTGGCGACACCGCCGGAGAAGTCGGCGAAGAGCTTAGCTTTTGCGGCGTCGTTCAGCTCGTAGCGGCCCTTCTCCGCGAAATCCTTCATAAGGCGGGCGACTTCGTCGCTGTCGCCATCGTTAAGGATCCACAGGAGACGCTCAACGTTCGAGGACTTGCGGATATCCATGGACGGCGAATTCGTGACGGTGAAGTTCTCGCCCGGATCGTACACGCCGGTCGCGACGAAACGAGCGAGCACGTCGTTCACGTTGGACGCGCACACGAACTTGCGGATCGGAGCGCCAAGCATCTTCGCATAGTAGGCGGCAAGAATGTTGCCGAAATTGCCGGAGGGCACCACGACATCGAACGCCCCCTTGTCCGCAAGACGCGCCGCCGCCAGCAGGTAGTAGCCGATCTGCGGAACAAGACGCCCCGTGTTGATGGAGTTGGCGGAGGAAAGGAGAGTACCGGCCTTCTCCGCCTCGGCGCGGAACGCCTCATCGGCGAAAATGCGCTTGACCGCAGCCTGCGCATCATCGAAGTTTCCGCGGATCGCAATTCCATGGACGTTCTTCGCAGACGGTGTGGTCATCTGGAGACGCTGAACGCGGGACGTTCCCACATTCGGGAAGAATACTGCGATTTCAACGCCCGGAACATCGCCGAAGCCCGCCATTGCCGCAGACCCCGTATCCCCGGAGGTAGCGGTGAGAATCAGCACCTTGCGTCCTTCGGCGAGCTTCTTCGCAGAAGCCGCCATCAGCACGGGAAGAACAGAAAGCGCAACATCCTTGAACGCGCCCGTAGGACCCTGGAAAAGCTCAAGTATCTGGAGTCCGTCAGCCTCGACAAGCGGAATGGGATTCTCTGCGGGGAACTTTGCAAGAAGATTCGCAATCGCATCCTCACGCACTTCTGCAGGAATATCGTCGAAAATCGCGCCAAGCGCAAGACGCTCCGCATCCGCAAGGCTCTTTATGGACGCAATTGCCGACGGATCGAGTGCCTTCACGCTCTTCGGCACGTAAAGACCGCCATCCGGCGCGAGACCGCGCAATACGGTATAGAGCGAATCCGCTTCGACATTGGAACGGGTGCTGGTAAATTTCATTTCAGAATAGCCTCCATTGAAAATCTTGAAATGTTACGATGGGGTCAACCCATCTCGGCACGGATTGCGAGCGCAGCGGCTACCGGATTCTCTGCGGCAAGGATGGGACGTCCCACCACCAGGTGCGTTGCGCCGTCACGAACAGCGTCCTCCGGGGTCGCAACGCGCTTCTGGTCTCCGACCGCGGCGCCAGCAGGACGCACACCAGGCGTGATGAAAAGCGTACCGGCCTTGAGCGCCTTGGAGAGCTCTCCAACCTCCTTGGGGGAGCAGACGAGTCCGTCCGCACCGTTGGAAGTCGCAAAGGAAGCCATCGCCTTGACCTGATCGGCGGGGGTGCGCCCCACAATGCCGACATCGGCAAGATCGCTCTGGTCGAGAGAGGTAAGAACCGTAACCGCAAGGATCTTGGGAGCCGCCGCGCCAAACGCCGCCGCCGCATCCGCTGCGGCGCGGATCATCGCCTTGCCGCCGACGGAGTGGATGGTCATGAGATCCACACCAAGCTTGCCGCCGGATGTGACTGCACGTTCGACCGTACGCGGAATGTCGTGGAACTTGAGATCGAGGAACACCTTCTTGCCGAGATCTTTCACCGCCTTGACCACATCAGGCCCTTCCGCCGTGTAAAGCTCAAGGCCAATCTTGTAGAAACCGACCGCATCACCGATCAGTTTCACCTTTTCAACCGCCTCTTCCCTGGTCTGTACATCCAGGGCTACGATCAATTCCGCCATTTCAACTCTCCTTTAGACTCTTAAATCCAACAATGGGTTGTTATTATACCATAATCAGAGCGACAGTAGATGCACAGTTGGCAGTTAATGACCGACGACCGTGCCGCGTAATTCTTCTCACGAATCTACCTGAACGCCTTATCCAGAGGTTCGCCGACCTTCAGCTCGAAGATGAACACGCCATTAACATGGCTCGCCACGACATCGACACGGCCGTTCGTCTGCACATCCTCCATCGTGAAACGGAAGCCGTATCCTGCCAGCAGGAATGAAAGCCTGTTCATCTCATTCGAGACAAGGCTGTGAAAATACGCTGTCTCTGGCTATGAGTTGCGCCAGACGCCGTCACCAAGCATATCTGCATCGTCATTTTCGACGATTGCGGGCTTGAGCGTGCGGCAGCCTATCTCCGACAGCTCGGCGGAGAGCCTTTCGAAATGCGCATCGTCCTCGTACATACCGACGATCGCGCCGCCTGAACCGGCGAATTTGGCGCTCGCTCCGGCGTTGCGCGCAACCATCACCATCCTGCGGTTCTCCTCCGATACGTTGAAAATGCTGTCGCGCAGATTGAAGTTGGCGTCCACAAGGGCGGCAAGTTCGTCCTTGCGCCCTGCGACAAGCGCATCACGCCCTTTCTGCGCGATATCCGCAAACTCCGACATCGCGGAAATTACGTCCGGACGCTTCTGCTCGAACAGCTTCTTGACCTTCTTGTGCGCCTTGCCGGATTCCTCCGCACGGTTCGGATCGTAGGAAATGTACATGTTCGGCAGCAGCGAAGGAGAAAGGCGCTCATACCTGCCGTATCCATGCTCTTCAAGATACGACTTGTCGAAATCCATGAACACAAGACCGTTGTACATCTGTATCACACGATCCTGATAGCCGCAGTTTATGCCAAGCTCATCGCGTTCCGCTTCAAGGCAGAGCGTGGGAGCGTACTTCTCCGGAATCGTCACTTCATAGAACTTCATAAGCGCCTTCAGCATCGCGCTGCAGATTGCGCTGGATCCGGAAAGCCCTACAAGACGCGGCACGTTGATCTTGTATTCGGCGGTGAAGTTCCTGCGCGGAATCTCAATGCCGTGTTCCATGCAGTATTCGAAGAAGAGCTTAGAGACAGCCTTGAGCATGCGAATGCCGCCGTAATAACCGAATATGCGCAGATCATGAACTAGCTGTTCGGGAGAATCGAACATCGCATCGTCCACCTCGCCCGGAACGAACCGCATGCGTGATGATTCGGTGAGACTCAAATCCACACCAAAGTTCGCGAACGCAAACGACAGCGTCTTCCCGAAATATCCGTCGCTCGGATTTCCCAGCAGACCGGCCCTCGCGAAACTTCTTGCCTTAACAATTTCCATTAAACGCCTCCAATGCGGTGAAATACCCAGCGGGGTTCCCTATATCCTGACGTTTGCCCGGATAGACGTAGCCATACACAGGCTTGCGTTCAAGCAGACGGCGTATCGCATCCGTAAGCTGAATCTCTCCGCCATGCCCAGGCTGCTGAGTAGAGAGCAGAGCGAATATTTCGCCGTCAAGCAGGTAGCGTCCCGCAATCGCCAGATTGCTTGGCGCATCCTCAACGCTCGGCTTCTCCACAAGATCCACAATGCGGGCGGAACCTCCTGCCGTGGGGACAGACCCTTCGACGGCGATGATTCCGTAGCGGCTCACCTTCTCCTGCGGCACCTGCTCCATGCCGATCACGCTCGCACCGCCGTTCGCCTTAGAGACGGCGACCATTTCAACACTTGGGTTCGGCCCCGAAACGAGCGCATCTCCAAGAAGAATCAGGACAGGACCTTTGACATCTCCAGCCGCCTGCAGAACCGCGTGTCCAAGACCCTTCTGCTCTTTCTGGTAAACGAACCTGATTCTGGATGCAAGCTCAGGATCTCCTTCAAAATAGCGGCGTATTATCTCCTTCTCCTCGGAGATGATCACAACGACATCATCCACTCCGGCGGCAATCGCCTCTTCGACAATGCAATGAATAGCCGGCTTCGCACCGATGGGGAGCATCTCCTTGGGTATAACGCGTGTCGCCGGCAGGAATCTCGTCCCCTTCCCAGCCGCTGGTATTATCGCTGTCATCACAATCCTCTCGCATCAAGAAGCCTGCGGTGGTTCACCATGGGCATAAGTTCCTTTAAACACACGCGCTTCCCGGAAAGACGGTACAGTTTCTTCTCCCACTTGCCGTCCTCCTTGAAATTGTCATCTATCGAATAGCGCACCTTGACCCAATCGCTCCTTCCAACAGGCAGGAATGTCATGCACTCTCCCGCCTCAAGGGAAACCCCGTCATCAATATCCAATGGCATTCCGGTCACAATGTTCTCAGTCTTCGACACGAAAATGTCCCGTCCGACAAGGTTCGGATCCTTTATCTCGAATCCGTACAGCCTCGATGTTGCGGACGGCACCGTCATGCACTTGAGAAGTTCACGGCTCGATCCGATGTGGAAGAAGTCGCACTTGCGGACGATGTTCATATGGAACTGCGCAAAACCGCCAAGCAGAGCCTCTGTGAAATCCTGATAGAGATCCCCTTCTTTCCATCCGCGGCGCACCATCATCGCAGCCGTAGGCCAGTCGATCCACATTATGCCCGTATCGATGATGTGCCGTCCTCCATCGAACTTGGGCTTCTGCAGGAATCCCGTTACTGTGCGACATGCTCCCTTGCCCTTCCCGTCCACGAGGTACACCCCGTGACGGGAAGCCCTTTCTGCGCCATCCCGATATCCAATTCCTGTCACACCAGGAAAGGATATATCCACCGACTTGAAATCGAACGTCAAAAGCACATCTCCACACGCAACAAGCACACCGCCGGCCTTTGGCATGGATATCTTGGACATATTGGAGAGTATCAAATCGAACAGCACGACACCGTCCTCCATCGGCATGGGGGTGAACGCCTTGCCCATGGCGGCATATCCGGGAGTGCGCCGCGCATCGCCGCCGGAATGGCAGATGAAAACCTTCCTGCCGGAGGCATCCTTCAGTTTCTTCAGCACATTCACCGTGGCACCGAGACTTCCGACACGTCTCCCGCCAGGATCTGCGACTACAAGAACCTGAAGACCGTCCGGAAGCATTCCGTGCGCCTTGCGCCACTTGACCTGTTCACGATAGCCTTTCGCCTGAGCAGCGTTCGCCGCCGTAATCACAACAACATCAAACATGGAAGGTCAATCCTTTTTCATCCACATCAAAATCGTAGAACTTGGCCCATTTGACCGGAGGACGGCGGTCGAGCGACGCAACAATCTTGTTCTTCGCCTCAGCGCTCTTGGCGAGGATGAACATGAACCCACCGCCGCCTGCACCGGCTATGCTCACAGCGTTCGTCCATGGGGACATGCGCGCAATTATGTATTCGATGCGTTCGTTGGTGGAGCCGGGGTCCATAGCCTTCTTGAGCATCCAGTATTCGTTCACGCAGGCGGCGAACCGCTCCCAGTCTCCGGACTTGATGGCGGCGAAGCAGCGTTCCGCACCGTCACGCAGCGCCGCGACGCGTTCCTTGCCCTCTTCGCCATCGGCCTTGTAGTTCGAGATTACGCCGCGCAGGACATTTCGCGCCATGCGCTTCTCTCCAGTGAAATAAAGAAGCCCACGTTCCTTGAGAAGCGCGGCGAAAGGCTTCACGTCCGCAATCACGTCCCATTCAGGACGCTGACGCTTACCTGCCTGCGTACGGAGAATCTTGAGCCCCGGCACAAGAGCGCCCATCTGATCCTCCCATCCGCCGCCGGT
>JAGBFY010000396.1 GCA_017936245.1 Kiritimatiellia bacterium | reverse complement strand
GCCGCTCTTCTGCTTCTGGAGCGCGGATAGACGCTGCTGGGTCTCCTGGAGCGCGGCCTCGAGCTCGCTCTGCTTGCGCTGCCACTTGGCCATCGCCTTCGCCTCGAGCTCGTTGACCTTCACGAACGGACGGTTCGACGGACCGCGGGAGCGGACGCCGATGAGCTCTTCGCGGCCGGCATACTGCTCGATGATGTTGGAGAACAGCACGAGGTTGTCGTTGATCGGCTGGGCGATCGGTCCGAAGATCGTGTTCATCGTCTGAACGCAGAAGTTGTCCGCGAGGAAGTCGGAGTCGGCGAAGATCACGACTGCGCCCTTGCCGGAGGCGACGACCTCGGGAATGGCGTTCGTGGAGCCTTCCTTCCAGTCCGGCCCCTTCGGGAACGCGGTCTTGAACGTGCCGGAGAGACGCGCCGCAAGCGTGCGCTTCACGCCGTCGGGACGCAGATCCTTCATCATCGCACCCATGCCGAACTGTGCGCCCATGCGGTCGATCATGCACGCGCTGTCGGATGAGGTCGTCATGAGCGGCTCGAACTCGAGGCCGTCAGTCTTGGCGAACGAGAGAGCGCCGGAGAACGGAAGCATGACCTGCGTGAGGCCGGATACGACAATGTCGCCGTCATCCATGTTGCCGGACGTGAGCGAGAGGAACGCGGGGTTCTCTTCGGCGCGTCCGTTGCCTGCGCCGAGCTTGGTTGCTGCGGCGAGGTCGGCGACGAGTTTGGAGGTGTCAAACGAAACGCCCCAGGCGTCAAAGAGCTTGCCGAGCGTGGACGGGCCGTCCTGTCCGCCCATCTGCATCATCATCGGATTCTGCTGCTGACGGGAGGAGAGCATATCCATCACGCTGAACGGATCTACGCAGGCGATGAGGCGTCCGCCCTTGATGACGAACTGGTCGATCGCAAAGAGCGTCTTCTCGGAGAGGTCCTTGGCGTGGAGAATCACGAGCGCCTTGACGTCGCTGTCGATGGATTCTGCGGTGGGCGAAATCTCGCGGACCTCATAGTCCTTGGAGAGTTCCGTAAATGCAGCCCAGCCCGGCTGAGGACGCTGACCCTGCATCATCATCATCTGGTTCGGCTGTTGGCCCATCACGCCCTGAAGCGAGGTCATGAGACCGAGCACGGGACGCTCAGGCCACGCGACGCGCGTGACGAGACGCGTAACGTCGTACTCGAGCGTGGATTCTGTGCGCTGGCTGAGGTGGGCGAGAGTCTCTTCACGGTCACCGCAAACCGCCACAAGGCCAAAGTACACGGGCTGCCCGAACGGGGTGACGTTCTGAGGCTCGATGCCGTAGCGCTGGGCCCATTCCTCGGCGTCGGAATCTGGCTTCGGATCGTAGGCCTCAAGGACGATGTTGCCGTTGCCGGCGAGTTCGTATTCCTTGAGAAGGCTCTGGACCTGATTGGCGTAGGTTTTGATTGCCATCGGGGTTTCGGCGGAGGACGAGCTGAAGTAGAACTTGAGCGTCACATTCTCGTCAAGCTTGCCGAGAACGGCCTTGGAACCCTTCGAGAGCGTATAGAGCCCTTCGGCGGTAAGGTCGATGCGGAGCGACATGGAGGCGAGGATGAGGTTCGCGGCGCCGAGCACGGCGGCGAGAAGCACAAGACCGAGAGCCCCCTTCTGTCCGCCGTTCTTCTGTCCGTCGGTGACGGCATGGGCTGCGGCGAGCATGAACACCATCACGGCCACATAGTAGCCGATGTCCGCGAAGTCGATCACGCCGCGGCGGAGCGACTCGAAATGCGACATGAGCGAGCAGGAGGCGACCGCGTTCACGACTGCGGAAGGCACGCCCCAGTTCGCGACAGCGTTCACAACGGGATCAAAGCCGATGAGGAGCATCGCAAACGTGATGGCGAGCGCGGCGACGAAGCCGATCACCTGGCTGCGCGAAAGCGAGGACGCGAACACACCGATCGCAGTCGCCGCACCGGCGAGCAGGAAGCTGCCGAGATATCCGCAGAACACCGCGCCCCAGTCGGGGGAGCCGAGCCATGCGGTCGTCGCGACCACAGGAAACGTGAGGGCGAGACCGATTCCGATGAACGCCCAGGCTGCGAGGAATTTTCCGACGAGCGCCTGCGTAAGCGTGACAGGAAGCGTCAGAAGAAGTTCGATCGTGCCGTTGCGGCGCTCCTCCGCCCACGAACCCATCGTGGCGGCAGGCACCAGAAGGAGATACACCCACGGATGCCAGAAGAAGAACGGCGTAAGGTCGGCCTGACGGCGCTCGTAGAGCATCGCAACGCCAAACGTGAGGAATCCCGCGAGAACGAGAAACGCCACGAGGAACACATAGGCGACGGGAGAGTCGAAGTAGCTCTTGAACTCACGCCCGAAAACCGTCTTGATGTTGCAGCTTTTGCACTTGCACATGGCTTACTTACCCTCCCCTTCCATCGTGAGATTGCGGAACACGACGTCAAGCTTGCCGGAAGCGTCCATCTTGCGGAGCTCCTCGGGCGTTCCGTCGGCCTTGACTTCGCCGTGGGCGATGACGATCGCACGGGTGCAGACGGCATCGACCTCTTCGAGAATGTGGGTGGAGATGATGATGGCCTTTTCGGACGCCATCTCCTTGATCATCTCACGGACGACGAACTTCTGGTTCGGATCGAGACCGTCCGTAGGCTCGTCCATGATAAGCACCTTGGGGTCGTGGATGATCGCCTGCGCGAAGCATGTGCGCTGACGGTAACCCTTGGAAAGCGTATCGATAGTCTGGCGAGCGACCGTCGTCAGACGCGCCTTCTCAAGCACGGCCTCGACCTTAGCCTTCGCCTCCGCGCCGTGGAAGCCGCGGATCTTCGCGATGAATTCGAGGAACGCCTCGACCGTCATCGCGCGGTAGGAGGGAGCGTTCTCGGGGAGGTAGCCGATGCACGACTTCGCGGCGACTGGATCCTTGAGGATGTCGTGCCCGCAGATCACGGCCGTGCCGGACGATGGCGGAATGAAACCGGTGACCATCCGCATTGTTGTAGATTTGCCGGCGCCGTTCGGGCCGAGGAACCCAAGCACTTCGCCCTTCCCGACAGAGAAGGATACGCCCTTCACCGCCTGGAAAGAACCGAAGTTCTTTTTCAGATTTTCAACTTTCAGCATTTCGTCTTTGTCCTTTCGAAGTTCGGAATTATATCAAAACAGCCGCATCCGCGCCATACGGCAAAAACCGCACAGCAGGACACGTTCAAAGTTCTTTTCTCCCTTGTTTCCATAAACAATGTGGAATGTAACAAAAGTATGTTAACGGAATGTTAACAAAGCCAAATGTTTTCGCATATCAACACTCCTTCTGGCTCCACTTTCCCACCTTCAATGGCATTATAAAGATATTTTTAAAGACCCTCTCCACAATTATCCGGTTGAGATTCAAGAGATGATGAATCTAACGAATCTTGACAAAAGAAAGATTCCTGAAGCAAAGTTCGTCGCATGGAGCAACCGCCTGAAGAAGAATCGACATGAGATCCGTCACTCCAAGATCGAAATCCATCTCGATTTCTTCCGAGACTGCATGCCATTCCCCTCCATTCGAGATACGTGTCTTAAGGATCTTCCGCTTTTCGTTCGATATGGCATACATCTCCAAAGGCACGGGCGAATCGCACATCACGCGCACCTCGAACGAAAGTCGGTACGTTCCGTTTCCATGCCGCAAAAAGGCATCGGTGATTACATTCTGGATTCCGCCATTCCTTTCGCACTGAAAAAGGCGGTAGATTCGCTTTCCGTCCTCCACTTCGTTCGCGTCGAACTTGACAAGCCACGAGGGATGGCGCTGCCATGCGCTCCGGGTGGATGGGCGATCCGCAAGCAGGTTCTCTCCATTATCGGGCTGCGCAATCCTCTGAAGCCCCTTCTTCCGTGAAACCTTCCTTATGTCGCGCTGAAGCGATGCGCCGATGTAGCGCTTGAACGGGCACATCCAATTCACATCATGCCGGTCGGCTACAGCTGGAATGGCCGGTCTGTCCCGAGTGCTTGAAACATGCACTGACACGCGGTTTGCATTCTTCACAAGATTCGACGGAATCGCATCGATCCGTGAGCCTCCCATCCAAAAGTTGGTGATAGCGAGTTCATAGTTTGTAGTGTCGAGCCATTTCTTCGAGTTGTGGTGTATTAAAACAACCGGACCATCCTTCCTGCCGGTGGCACGCCAGTCGTCTTTGCCGGTGCAGAACGGGATGGATACATTCTCGAATCCAAAGGTCTTCAGCAACGTTCCCATATTACCGCCACGGAAAAAATGGGAGAAGAGCACGCAATCAATCGCGGATAGATTCCTGAAAAAGAACTGCTGCCTCTGATGCACTAGATCCTGCGGTCCCGGCTCCTTCCTTGCCATGCCAGTATTCATCTCGTTCCATTTCGTATTGCGCCGCAGCACACCGTTATAGACGTTACGAATAAGGCCTTCGTCCGCCCGGAACACATCCACATTCTCCATTACAACCCCAGAATTCGAATTCTGCGGAAAGATTGCATTGCAAGAGGTGCCAATCGAGACATCCTGAAAAGTAGCGTCTTTCACACCACTTATTACAAGCGCATTGTCGCCGACATAAAGCCATGCTCTTTCAACACGGAAATCCGTCCCTCCGCAAGTTATGCCGTCAGAACACATCATGGACGAAAGCGCCTTCACGTTTCTGAGCGTGACGTTGTGCCGCCAACTCATGAAGTTAAACGTGCGCGAATCAACGAGCTTGACATCCTCAACCGTTACATTTGGAGCATGCACGTTCAGAAAGCCTCGCTTCGTGTTCTTCTTCTGGTCGAAGCGGAACACATCGGAAAACGGATCAAGCATCATCCCCCTACCATGGACATATGCACCTGCCGACTTGACAACAAGCCGCGCATTAAGTACAGCACCCGGCGCAATGTAGACTTCCCTTATCGAATCATCCACAACGATGGTTCCATCCTCTTCTGGAGGATCCATCCATCCGTCCACGTACAGCACCCCTGAATCACCTTTCCGCGGCACCTTCGCGGCATCCTCTGGCGCATCGGCAAATACAGATAGGATTGACTTATCATAGTCATTGATGCGGATCCCGAAATTGACGGGCTTTTCGAGAGTAACCGAAAGTATGCCATTCTTGAATTCACTCTTGAGTGCCAACCGCGAAGGGAAAACAGCATACGACTTCACATCCTCGCAGAACGCAACATCAACCCGCACAGGACCGCCATCGAACGCAAACTCGCAAAACCTTCGGTTGACATCACCGCCATGAGTGCGAGGTTCGAGGAACGACTTCTCGCAATGGTTATATACAGTAAGTCGCTTACGTTCTTTACCCTGCACCACCCGCACGGCGTATGCATTGTCGCGCTCAATCCTCGCATCGTATTCAGGATATACCACGACCTTGCCACGTACAGAAATTGCCGCAGACATGACTACTGCGGCAACCAGAAAGAATTTGACGGTTTTTGAGATCATTTTGCGTCAACATCAACGTTGCAGGCCTGAAGCGAAACGCGGTGAACGCGCAGATCGTGGTCGTAAAGCTCCTGTGGATTGGGAATCTCACCGCGGATGATCTGCGCGAGTTCCTTGAGCTGACCAGCATATCTGTCGCCCATCTTGCCGAACACGAGGTAGTTCCATCCGCGTACGTAAGGAGGCTTCGCCTTTTTGAGGAAGAGCTTCACCGTTATCTCCTCATCCACCTTCTCGACCTGGATTCCTCCTTCCTCGCCTGTGGAATGCCGAACACGGCGGAAGTCTTCAATGGGTTCAAGTTCCATAACGCCATCAGAGCCATCAACGCGCAGATGTCTGCGCCCCTGGGTG
>JAGBFY010000395.1 GCA_017936245.1 Kiritimatiellia bacterium | reverse complement strand
TGCCCATACCGGAATCCAGAAAGCAATATTCAATACCATCTACCAATTGGCGGCGTTGAAGAAGGAATCGCCAGAACAGCTAGAGAAGGCGGATCGTCTGCTGTTCGTTCCGGACTATCTCAACTTCGTCCTGACGGGCAAGCAGGTGAATGATTACACCGACGCCTCCACTTCATCGCTTGTCAATGCGAAGACGTGCGACTGGGATCGTGAGGTGATCGCTCGCCTTGGACTGCCGGACAGGATATTCAAGCCGCTTTCCATGCCGGGGACTGTGCTTGGCGGCTTCACGAGTGCCGTGCAGAGCGTTGTCGGCTACGACGCCAAGGTAGTCCTTCCCGCCTGCCACGACACAGGATCCGCGTATCTTGCGGTTCCTGCGCGTGACGACAAGGCAATCTACCTTTCGAGCGGCACATGGAGCATCATCGGAGTCGAGAATCAGGAGGCCATCGCCACGCCCGAGTCGTGCGCGGCCAACTTCTCGAACGAGGGTGGTGCGTGGAAGCGTTTCCGTTTCCTCAAGAACATCATGGGTCTGTGGATGGTTCAGTCCATACGTCGCGAACTTAACGGTGTCGCCTATGTTGAAGGAAAGGGCGGCGAAGCGACATCTGCGGCTCTTGCTAAGATAACCGACTGGGAGAAGGGCAGGAAGTACTCCTTCGCCGATCTCGAGACTGCAGCGCGTACGGTCGGCGGATTTGCGTCCGTTGTCGATGCCGCGGACAAGCGGTTCTTCGCGCCGGAGTCGATGACGGCTGCCGTCTGCGAGGCCTGCGCCGAGAGCGGACAGGCTGTGCCGTCCACTGTTGGCGAGCTTGTGCAGTGCGTATATTCTTCGCTTGCGCAGAGCTATGCGAAAGAGGCGAAGCTTCTTGCGTCCATCACCGGCAAGGAATACACGACGCTCAACATCGTTGGTGGCGGTTCGCAGGATACCTATCTCAACGAGCTGACGGCAAAGGCCACAGGTCTTGAAGTCGTTGCAGGCCCCACTGAAGGGACCGCCATCGGCAACCTGATTGTGCAGATGATTACCACAGGGGAGTTTCCTGATCTTGCCGCTGCTCGCAAGGCGATAGTCCATTAAATCGATGAGAAAGGCCGAAAGATGGAAAAGGATGAACTTCTTGTAAGGGAGCTCTCTGAACTCATTGGCGTGGAGCTTTCGTATTCTGACGACAGGACGTGCGACCTTGCCGTCGATGGACGCATTGTGGTCCTGCGTTACCGTCCTGATGATGAGGATTGGCTTTATTTCGGAGTCGTATCCGAACCTGAAGACGATCAGCCGCGTGAGACGTTGGCGAAGGCCCTGGAGCTGAACCTGTTCGGTTCTGAGACTTTGGGCATGCATCTTGGGCTTTTCGGAAATGCGCTTGTTCTTTCAGGGTCTGTCCCCATGGAAGGGCTGACCGCAGAAAACTTCGCAGAAAGGCTGCTCATGCTTTCCCGGCATATCGGAAAGCTTGCGGAGAAACTGGAGGTTGAAAGCGATTCGGTCGGTATGCGGCCGTCGGAAGACATTCTATCTCCATGGAATGCTGGATTCATGCAGGTTTGATGGTTTGAGAAAAACGATTTATGCCATCATTTGAAATAAACCAAAGGAGATTGATGAAATGACACGCAATGAATTTCTTAAGCTTATGGGGTACTCCGCTGTTCTGACGGCGGCAGGGTGCCGTACCGT
>JAGBFY010000394.1 GCA_017936245.1 Kiritimatiellia bacterium | reverse complement strand
TGATCAGCCTGATTATGCTGTGCTGTTCTTCGATCAAAATTCCGCTGCCGGGGAGAGAAGCCCCGCAGCCAATGAAACAGGGGGTCAAATGAGGTTATGCCGCGAACGAATACCCACAGTCATGCACGAAGAGCCAAAAATCTTTTTATACTTATTTCGTTTTTCGGAGTATTGTCTGTTTTCGGCGGAGCGGAATTGCGCACGCCCAAAGTTCCAGGCGATGACTGGAAGGTAGTTTATTCATCGTGTGCCGGTCCGGAAGGCCGCGCACTGGAGATTCTCACCGAGTGTATGGCACCGTCATTGCGCGATCCGACCACGACCACATCGTTCGTTCTGCCGATGGAGCGGTTCGATGCGGTAAAACCGCTTGAGCGCAAGCATGAAATCGTTATTGGGCGGTTTTCTGAAAATCCCGTTTTCTCGAAGTATCTCAAAGCGTCCGACATTCCCGCCGGCGGATATGCGATCAAGGCTTTTACCGAGGGTGAGAAGCGGAGGATTCTGCTTGCGGGAGATACTTCGGCGGCGGTTTTGTGGGCGGCGTTCGATTTTGCCGATGTCGCAGTAGAGGAGATGCGCGAGTTGAGGCTGCGCTTCCCCAACAGCATTTCGTCCCGCGCTTTCTTTTCGTGGAAGAAGATGCGGCCCTATTTCAGAAGTGAAAGACCTGAGACTGAGGTCCGCAGCCTCTTTACCTGGGGACATGTCATCGACGACTACAGGCAGTTTTTCCGCGAAATGGCCAGGCTTCGTCTCAACCGGGTCATTCTCTGGAATGAATATTCTCCGCTCAACGCGAAAGAGGTGGTGGAGGCGGCGCACAGCTGGGGCATCGCAGTATACTGGGGTTATGCCTGGGGTTGGGCTGTCGACTGCGCAGAAAGCTCCAGGAATGCTACGAGTCTCAAGGCGCTTGAAGATGCGATTTTCAAGGAATGGCGTGAAGTGTGGAAGCCATGCGGGGGCGATGGCATCTACTTCCAGAGTTTTACCGAGCAAGGGAATTCCAAAGTTGGCGGGCGTAGTATAGCCTCGATGGTGGTGGAACTCGTTAACGATGTATCGGCGCGTATTTTCGCCGAGTCGCCGACTACCGACATTGTGTTTGGGCTCCACGCGGATTCGGTCAAGAAAAACGTGGGCGAAATTGCCAAGACCGATCCGAGGGTGGAGATTCTCTGGGAGAACTGCGGCGGTTTCCCCTATTATGAGCGTCGTGAACCGCCGCACAAGTTTCGTCCGCCGAATACAGCATTCGTCGACGAGATACTCTCCAAGTGCGGAACGGTCGGCTTGGTCTGGAAGTGCCAGGTCCGGCAGGACTGGCGTACCTGGGTGCATCAACCTGGACCGTACATGCTTGGATGCGCCGGCAAAGAGCTTTTGGAGCGCGACCGCACGATGACCGACACCTTGCAGCCGTGGTACGATTTCGAGTGGTTCTCGCACGGCATGAAGGCGTATGAGCATCTTCGTCATGTCCGGGCCGGCTCGAAACAGCCGAAGGAACTCAATCTCGTTACGGAATACAATCCGCCGTTCCGCTATTCCACCGTGGTGCAGGCGGAAATGTTCTGGAACACATCCGGTACGTACGAGGAAACGGTGAAGCACGCCCGGCTGAGGTGCAGATAAGGCATTGAACATGAAAGGGCTTTATTGGATCGTTTCCGCAGTTTCGCTGGGAGGGCTTCTTTTCGGCTTTGACACCGGTGTCATTTCCGGGTGCGAAGAGGCGATCCAGCGCGAATTTTCCCTTTCTCCGTTCTGGCATGGACTGGTGGTCGCCGGAGCGCTTCTCGGAACGGTGTTCGGAGCGCTTGCGGCCGGGCGGCTCTGCGACCGGTTCGGACGCAAGCCGACACTGGTCTGGATGGGGGTCTTGTTTTTCGTTTCCGCCGCCGGTTGCGCGCTGACGCCCGCCGGTGCCGCAGGTCCGCACGTTCTGGGCTGGATGCGGTTTGTCGGCGGCATTGCAATCGGCGGAGTGTCGGTGGCGGTGCCGATGTATATCGCCGAAATCGCCCCATCGCATCTGAGAGGGCGGTTGGTGCTCGTAAACCAATTCTGCATCGTTCTCGGCATCGTCGTTTCGTACGTGTCCAATTATCTGGTGGCGCGGCATCTTCCGTGTTCCGGCGCCGTGATATGGCGTTCAATGCTCGGGGTTGAATGCATCCCGGCGCTCATGTACCTCGCAGCGCTCGCGTTCGTCCCGGAAAGTCCGCATCAGAAGAGTGTTGAAGCTTCGGTTCCTCTTTTCACAAGGCGCAATCTCCGTCCGGTTCTGCTTTGCTTCACCGTGGCATTTTTCAGCCAGCTTTCAGGCGTGAACGCCGTCAATTACTATGCTCCCCGCATCTTCAAGATGATTTTCGGAGATACGAGCGAGCTCGTGCCGTTGGCGGGAACGATCGGGGTCGGCGTTGTGAATCTCGTTTTCACAGTGGCGGCGTTTTTCGTTATCGACCACTTCGGGCGCAAGCCGCTGCTTGTTTCCGGATGTGCAGCAATGGCAGCAATGCATGCGCTCGTAGCATGGCAGGTGTCGCTCGGAGAGGCTTGCACACCGTGGATTGCGATGGCGGGAGTGTACGGATTTATCGCTGCGGTGGCGTTTTCGGCGAGTGCGGTGATATGGGTTTTCATCTCTGAGATTTTCCCTGCCGACGTGCGTGCAAAAGGGCAAAGTTTCGGCGGGACGGTGCATTGGGTCATGTGCATGCTGGTTTCGTGGCTCTTCCCGGTCGCGGTTTCCCGTACTGGAACGACGGCATTTGCGTTTTTCGCGGCGATGATGCTTCTTGAAATGGTTTTGGCGATCGTGTTCATGCCGGAGACGAAGGGTCGGAGTATTGTGGGGATGAATGGGTGATGGATCGAGAAAAGCGAAATAATGATATGAGAGAGAATAAAGAGTATATAGAAAAATTCGGGAAGAAGTGCCGCAGCGAACTTCTCGGAAACGTCATGCCGTTCTGGCTTGAAAACGGATGGGATCGCGTGCACGGCGGCGTATACACTTGTCTCGACCGTGACGGTGCTCTGATGGATCCGACGAAAAGCGTGTGGTTCCAGGGGCGGTTTGCATATGTTCTTTCGCATGCATACAACACGGTTGAACAGAAGGCCGAATGGCTTGAGGCGGCGAAGTCCACCGTTGATTTCATCGAGCGGAGATGTTTCGACTCCCGCGGCCGGATGTATTTTGAAGTCATGGCCGACGGCACGCCCTTGAGGATGCGCAGGTATCTTTTTTCGGAATGCTTTGCGGCGATAGCGCTTGCGGAATATTCCCTTGCCTCCGGCGACAAAGCTGCGGCGGAAAGGGCGATGGAGCTTTTCCGGCGCATTCGCGATTTCAGGAACAATCCGGAAATGACGCCCGCCAAGTACGAGCCAGCCATGGCTACGCGCGGACATTCGCTCACAATGATCCTCATCAACGTGGCGAACGTATTGAAGCGCGTTTCGGACGATCCCGTTCTTGACGGGCAGATCAATGAATCGGTGGACGAGCTCATGCGCTACTTCGTCCGTCCGGAGTTCAAATGCGTGCTGGAGACGGTGGGGCTGAACGGTGAATTTATAGACACGATCGTCGGCCGCACGATAAACCCCGGTCACGCCATCGAGACGAGCTGGTTTCTGATGGAGGTCGCTTCGTTCCGTGGCGACGGCGCTCTTCTTGAAAAGGCGCTTCAGATTCTCGACTGGTCATGGGATTGGGGCTGGGATTCGGAGTGCGGCGGCGGCATTATTTCGTTTCGCGACTGCAAGGGATTTCCTCCGCAGTGCTATGAGCAGG
>JAGBFY010000393.1 GCA_017936245.1 Kiritimatiellia bacterium | reverse complement strand
TGGGTAGATGAACGCTTCGTCAATCGAATATTGCTCCACGTCGACTGCCTCTTCGCGGAGAATGGAGACCATGCGGTTCGACATGTCCCCGTAGAGCTCATAGTTGGAAGAGCAGAATGACAACTCCCCTGATCTCTCCCGGTGCTTCAGCTGGAAATATGGCGTTCCCATCGAAATGCCAAGAGCCTTGAACTCGTTGGATCTGGCAACGCAGCATCCGTCATTGTTGGAGAGGACTGCAACGGGACGCCCCACAAGACGGCGGTTGAACACGCGCTCGCAGGATACGAAGAAATTGTTGCCGTCGACCAGTCCGATCATTTGTTGGTGAAACTGTGGATGCAGGCGGTGACCTTGCCGAAGTAATCGAGCTGTTGCCCTGATTTTATGTTGATGGCTGGATAGGCTTCGTTTGCCGGTTCAAGACGGATGCCGCTTTTGTCTTTGCGGTATGTCTTTACGGTGAAATCTCCATCGACGCTGGCGATTATGATGTCACCGTTTGCCGGGTGAAGCGAACGATCCACGACGAGGAGATCGCCTTCATGGATTCCGGCGCCGATCATTGAGTCGCCTTCGACACGAACGAAGTATGTGGCGGCAGGACGCTTCACCAACAGTTCATTCAGGTCGAGCGGCGGCTCATGATACTGTTCGGCGGGTGAGGGGAATCCCGCGACCACCGACCCTGAAACTTTTGCTTTGTGACTCATATTGAAGTGAACAAATCCGCGTGGCGACACGCGGACGCGTCATTTTTTGTGAGAATCGTGCTAAAGATGGGGGCTACTGCCTGAACTGGAGTTGTCCGCCGTCCTTTGCGAGGGTGGCTTTGATCTTGCCGGGCTTGAGCGATTCTCCGAGAAGAAGCTCCGCGAGCGGATCCTCCACGTGACGCTGGACGGCGCGGCGAAGGGGACGCGCACCCATCGCTTCGTCCGATCCCTGCTTGACGAGGAATGCAACCGCCTTCTTGTCGAGGTCAAGCGTCATGTCCTTCTCCGAGAGACGGCTGCGCAGGAGCGCAAGCTCAAGGTCGAGGATGACTTCCACGTTCTTGGTGTCGAGCTTGCGGAATACGACCGTTTCGTCAAAACGGTTCAGCAGCTCCGGACGGAACGTGCGCTTTGCCTCGCCGAGAAGCTTTTCCTTCAGCGTTTCGTATGATGTCGAAGCCTCCTCCTGCGAGAAGCCGAAGGACTGTCCTTCACGGGCAAAATCGAATCCGAGGTTTGCTGTTGCGATTATGATGGTGTTCTTGAAATCGATCACACGTCCCTGTCCGTCGGTGAGCTTGCCTTCATCAAGAATCTGAAGGAGCATATTCATCACATCGGGGGAGGCCTTCTCGAACTCGTCGAATAGCACGACCGAATACGGTCTGCGGCGGACGCGTTCCGTGAGCTGGCCGCCCTCATCGTATCCGACGTATCCCGGAGGCGCACCGACGAGACGTGAGGACGTGAACTTGTCGGAGAATTCCGTCATATCAAGCGCGATAAGTGCCTTGGGGTCTCCATAGACCTTCTCCGCAAGCATCTTTGCGAGAAGGGTTTTGCCGACACCCGTGGGACCGAGGAAAAGGAAGCTTCCAATGGGACGCTTCGGGTCACCGAGATTTGCGCGGCTGCGGCGCAACGCCCTCGCGATGGAGGAGATCGCCTCACCCTGTCCAACGACGACATTGTTCAGTTCCTTTTCGATGCCAAGCAGTTTCTCTGCCGCCGCAAAGCTCATGCGCTCCACAGGAACGCCGCTTATTGATGCGACAGTCGCGGCGATGTCGTCCGCCGTGACGGCAACGAGCTTTTCGGCATGTTCGGCGCGCCATGCGTCGAGTTTCTTCTTGAGTTCCGCCTTTGCGGCCTTTTCCGCATCGCGCCACTTCGCAGCCTCCTCATAGTCGCTTTTGCTGGCGGCGTTCTGCTTCTTGAGGTTGAGTTCGGCGATATTCTCTTCGTCCTGTTTCAGATCCGGAGGACGCACGGCGTTTTTCATGCGGACACGCGACCCCGTCTCGTCGATGGCGTCGATGGCCTTGTCCGGGAGGAGTCTGGAAGGGAGATAGCGAGACGTAAGCTTGACGGCGGCCTTGAGCGCATCGGGCTCGTACTTAACGTTGTGGTGCTTTTCGTAGCGCGGCGCGATTCCCTTCAGTATCTCGATGGTATCATCCTGCGAGGGCTCGTTCACCATCACGCTCTGGAAGCGTCGTTCAAGTGCAGCGTCCTTTTCGATGGACTTGTGGTATTCCTTCAGCGTCGTTGCGCCGACCACCTGAATCTCGCCTCGTGCAAGTGCGGGCTTGAGGATGTTCGCAGCATCCATCGCCCCCTCTGCGCCGCCTGCTCCGACGAGTGTGTGTATCTCGTCCAAAAAGAGGATGCAGTTTTTTGCGTTCTTAGCCTCTTCGATCAGCTGTTTGATTCGCTCTTCGAACTGACCGCGGTACATTGTTCCTGCGACGACGCGTGTCATATCCAGGGATATGACGCGCTTGGAGCGCATACGCTCGGGGGCATCGCCCGAAGCTATGGCTTCTGCGAGTCCTTCAACGACCGCAGTCTTGCCGACACCCGCTTCACCGATAAGAACGGCGTTGTTCTTGGTTCTGCGCGACAGCACCTGGAGGATGCGCTCTATCTCCTGCTTTCTTCCGATGACCGGATCGAGCTCACCTTTTTCCGCTGCTTTTGTGAGGTCGCGCCCGTAGGTGTTGAGGGCTGGGGTCTTGGTCTTCTTGCCTTCCCTCTGCGGCTTTTCTTCGCCGTGCGGAACGGAAAGATCCTCGTCCGGTTCGTCATCCTGAACGGATGTCTCACCGGAACGCTCTTCGTTCTTGGCTGGTGCGCCGTCGAAAGCCTTGAGGAACGACTCGGCCGTCACATCGTGACCGAAAAGTATCTGCGCTCCGACGGATTCGCCTTCGCGGAGCATGGCGATGACTATGTGTTCTGTGCCGACCTTGTCCGCCTTCATCCGGGCGGCTTCGATCTTTGCAAATTCGAGAACCTTCTTCGTCCTTGCCGTGAGCTGGAGGGAGCCGCGCGACATGAGCGCGTCTCCGCGTCCGATCATGCGGTCGAGCTCCATGCCGAGGTCTTCGTTGTCGAGGCCAAGCGCAGCGAGCCGTTTGCATGCGTTGCAGTTCTCCATCTTCAGGATGCACGCCAATACGTGTTCTGTACCTATGTAGGCGTGGTTGTAGTGACGTGCGACAGCCTCCGCTCCGTCTAGAGCCTGCTGTGCGTAGGGGGAATACATTTCGCTCAT
>JAGBFY010000392.1 GCA_017936245.1 Kiritimatiellia bacterium | reverse complement strand
GGAGTGGATGAGATTGAGGGCAAGGAGGCGATTCTTGGATATGCCACCGCCCGTACCGCCGCAAATGCTGGCGGTGCGGTAAATCCGTTCAGGCCGAAGTTCCCGCAGCGCAACAAAAACAAGGGTACGGCTCCGGAACCGAGAAAATAAAGAATGCCTATGAATCTCACAAGTCCATCACAGGTCAAAGATTGGTGCATCAAGAACGGATTCCATCCGAACAAGGTGCTTGGCCAGAACTTTCTCATCGACAAGAACGCGCTCGATTCCATTTTGGATGCCGCATTGCCGCCGGAAGACGGCAAAGTGGCAGATTCCGTATCGGTGCTTGAGATTGGTCCGGGGCTTGGCGTTCTGACGGAGGGTCTGCTTGAGCGGGGCTGCAGAGTCACTGCAATCGAAAAAGATCCCGTGCTTGCCGACAGGCTTAAGGAGTCTCTCGGCAATCCCGAAAACCTCACGGTCATGAAGGGTGATGCCCTGGACTACATCAAGGATGGTACCTGTGACGGATTTCCTTTCATGGTGTCAAACCTGCCGTATCAGGCCGGAACCCGCATCCTTATAGAGCTGATCGACCGCATCGGCAGATTCGAGGCTCCTGAAACGATTGTCGTTCTCGTCCAGACCGAGGTCGCTGAGCGGCTTGCCGCAAAGGAAGGCTCGAAGACGCGTGGTCTTGCTGGTGTGCGTGTGCAGTTCGACTATGACGTGCAGATCGTCCGCAAGGTGGCGGCGAGCTGTTTCTGGCCGCGCCCTGAGATCGGCTCCACGGTGGTGAAGCTTGTCCGCCATCACCGCAACGATGATGTCGGCGATGACGTCCGCAGAAAGTTCAAGTGGCTTACGAAACGCGCGTTCGAGCATCGCCGAAAGCAGCTTGGAAGCACGTTCAAGGGGCTTATTGAATCCACAGCCCGTGCCGAGCAGCTCACCAACGAAGATTGGCTTGCGCTCGCCGAAGCAATAGAGATAGCGTGAACCTAAATTCGGCAGTTTGATGCTGAAAATTGCCGTTTTGAGGTATAAAACCGAAGCTTGCTCCGGTTTTTCGTTCCATTCAAGATTCGTACGTGCTTAACCCAAGCTTCGCACGTGCTTAATCCAAGCTTCATCTAAGCTTACCAGGGCTTCGCCAAAGCTTTAATTTAAGCTTTACCCAGGTCGCATTCAAGTTTCCTCCAAGTTTCACGTAAGTTTCGCTCGGGCAACACTCAATGTAAGAAAAGAGAAAGCGAAGATTAGTCCGAATTGAATTCTCGTTCAGGCAATTCGCTTCCATCCACTCTGAATTCCGCGCTGTAAAAAGCCGAGAATTCTCTCCGAAGAGAATTCTCATTTACTTCTAATACTGTTTTTGGTATCATTTCGAGGCGTTGGGGATGGTGGAGACTTGCCTTGCTTTTCGGGGAGGGGTGGAGATGGATGCGAAGGCGGCGGCTCGCTTATCCATAGTCCTCGGCAAAAGCATTCACTGCATTCACAGTACTCACAGCGAGGAACGGAATATGGACAAAGCAATAGCGAAGCATCTTGCAAAACGCGGAATGGCAACTACCAAACCGCTCAGGAAGGATATTACCTTCTCGGAGCGCAATCCTGATTTCTTCAAGTGGTTCCATGAATCCGTGATGGGGTTCGATTCCGAAGAGTATCGCCGCGAATTCTGGCGGGAGGCAAGAAAAACTGGCCATACCATCGGACATATGCCATATGGCCTTCGCGAGTATCACCGCAGAAGGGATGTCCGCAGGGCGGGCGGTGCGATTCTCCTTGAGCTTATCATTGGCGGAAGTGCACTTGCTGTATGGCTAATCCGCCGGATGATCGACAGGCACATACAGCGTCTGCGCCGTCCCACATACTACGAAACCGAGCGCGCACGACGTCTTGGTCTTGCCGAGGATCCTCTACCTTTTTGGAAAAATCAAGCTTTGCCATCTTTTTGGTGACATTGCTCATCTCTGCAATCGGCTTTGTGAAGCGGC
>JAGBFY010000391.1 GCA_017936245.1 Kiritimatiellia bacterium | reverse complement strand
CTTCCATCCCCGAACTTCTCCAGAGCGGAAAGCATCCCGGTAAGACCAACGTCACGGATGCCGACAATGCCCTGAACATCCTTCGCTACCTGATGGATAAGCCTTGCGCCGTCATCGTGAAGCACAACAACCCGTGCGGCGTTGCGACGGGTTCAACGCTTGCAGAGGCGTACTTCCGCGCAAACAAGGCAGACCGCCTTGCTGCGTTCGGCGGCTGCATCGCGCTCAACCGCGACTGCGATATGGAGACGGCGAAGCTCATCGTGGAAAACTACGCTGAGGTCGTGGTCGCCCCTGATTTTGCGCCTGGCGTGATGGATGTGTTCGCGACAAAGAAGAACCTTCGCGTGTTCCGCATCAGGAACATGGCTCGTCTTACCGATTTCGTCGCAAAGCACGTGATTGATTTCAAGAGCCTCATCGACGGCGGCATCGTAGCGCAGACTTCGTTTTCTGCGAACGCCCGCAAGCCCGAGGATCTGATGCCCGCGTACTGCAACCGCAAGATCACCGACAAGGTAACAGGTGCGGTTACGTACGAGGAGCACAAGATCAAGCGTCTGCCCACCGCGAAGGAATACGAGGATCTCGTGTTCGGCTGGCTCGTTGAGGCGGGCGTCACGTCCAACTCCGTTCTGTACGTGAAGGATGGTGTGACTGTTGGTATCGGCACTGGCGAGCAGGATCGAGTCGGCGTTGCCGAGATTGCACGCGACAAGGCGTACACCAAGCATGCGGATTGGATTTCGTGGGAGAAGTACCAGAAGCCCTACAATGATCTGCGTCTCGTGTTCGGCGAAGAGGATGGCGCCAAGAAGCAGGCCGAGATCATGGAGCAGACCAAGGCGGAGAAGGGTGGGCTGCCCGGTTGCGCGATGGTGTCCGACGCTTTCTTCCCGTTCCGCGACGGTGCAGAGGTCGGTATACGTGAAGGCGTCACCTCGATCATCCAGCCCGGCGGTGCAATCCGCGATTGGGATGTGATCGACTGCTGCAACGACGCCGGTGTGGCCATGGTGTTCACCGGGCAGCGTAGCTTCCGCCACTGATGACAGCTTAAAGACAAAACAGGAAGAGAGAAAAGAATGCAAGCCATATACGAATACACCGGTATTGTGGAGACGGTCTGTGAACTGCAGACGTTCGCCAGCGGTTTCACCAAGCAGGATCTTGTCCTTACGGACGATAACGATGTCCAGACCAAGTATCCCAACCACATCGCCTTCTCGTTCAAGAAGGATAACACGAACCTCCTCAAGAACGTCCAGAAGGGGCAGCGCGCAAAGGTCCGCTTCGCCATCGACGGTCGCGTGTGGCAGGATCCGAAGACTGGCAAGAACCGCTACTTCACCGATCTCACGGCTCTCAAGCTTGAGCTCCTCGACGCTGACGGTTCTTCCACCGAGCCGATGCCCGATCCGGCAGACGTGCCTGCCGATGTCCTTGCGGGAGATACCGAAGATCTCCCGTTCTGATCAGGCATTGGTGTTGTCGAAATCAATTCGAGACAAACGAAAGAAGGATTGAAATGAATCTCAAGATAGAACTCAAGCCCCAGCAGGGCTACAACAAGGTTTTCGATGTCGGCGAATACGGAATGAAGCTGACGAAGTTCGGCGTCCTCAAGCTTGCCGCCGGAACATCCTACGAGTGTGATACGGGCGAGAGTGAGGTTGCGTTCGTGCTTATCGGCGGCAATTTCGCGGCCGAGGGCGATGGTTGGTCGTTTGAGGTGACGGATGGCCGCAAGAGCCCGTTCACCGGCAAGCCCCACTGCCTGTATCTTCCGCGTCGCGTGAAGTACACGATCAAGGCGCTTTCCGACGTGGAGCTTGCGTACAACGGCTCGCCTGCCACGCGTGATACCGCAAAGCCTACGCTCATCAAGCCAGAGGATACCCACCACATTGCGCTTGGCAAGGATAACTGGACGCGCACAAGCGAGATCATCCTTGACGAGACGTTTGACAGCGAGCATTTCTACATCGGCGAGGGCATGATCCCGTCCGGCAACTGGTCTGGCTATCCGAGCCATCGCCATGATGTGAACAATCCGCCTGCCGAGCTGGATATGGAGGAGACGTATTTCTACCTCTTCGATCCGCCGCAGGGCTTCGGATTTCAGTCCGTGTACAAGCCGGACGGTTCGCTGAACGAGGCGTACCGTGTCCAGAACTACGACACCGTCGCCATTGCGGAAGGGTACCATCCGCTCGTCGGCGCACCCGGTTATCAGATGTACTATCTCTGGACGATGGCTGGCGACAAGGGCCGCGGACTCGTATCGTCCATGGATCCTGCACATGCCTGGGTGAAGAACGCCTGACGCATTCATGAACTTTCGGCTCGGCAATGTATTGTTGAGCCGAAATCACTTTAAGGAAAGGGATTGTATCATGAAGAGACTGTTCTTGTTTTTGATGTTGGCTGCTTCGTCGGTTCTCTTTGCTGCCGGGGGGAAGATGGCGCCTGTGTTCACCGTTCCGCATGAGCTTGACATGCTCGTCAAGGCTGGTCATATTCAGGGTGCTTGCTGTTCCGAACAGGGAGTGTATCTCTCGCATCAGCTCGGCATAGCGAAGATAGGTTGGGATGGCAAACTCATCAAGACCGTTGAGGCGCCTGCCCATCTAGGCGACACGGCGTATGCGAACGGAAAGATATACGGTGCGTTCGTCATCCGCGACAAGAAACTTCGCAAGGATGGAAATCAGGGCCTTGTGCGTGTTTGGGACGAGAACCTCAACATGGTCGCCGAAGCCTGGTTCCCTGAAGCGCTTGACGGCATCGTTGTTCTTGGCGACACCATATACGTGGGCGTGGATAGATGGGGCAAGGGCAAGCATCCTCTCTGCTGCGTGAAGCGTCTCGGCCTTGATCTCAAGGATAAGGGCAATGTAGATGTCGATCTTGGTTTTGACATCCATTATGGAGTCCAGACGATGGCGACTGACGGCAAGGACCTTTTCTTTGGATGCTATGGTGGGACTGCGCGTGTCGGCACAAACCTCAAGGATGTGGAGAAGGTGGCCTTTTCGTGTTCAGAGGGATTTGGGATCGTTCCGAAGTCGGTGTCGAAGTCGGACGGGAAAGTGTTCTTTGTCGTCCGTGCAATGGGCGGCAATATGCATGGATGGCGCAAGGATCCGGTGAACAATCCGCCTCGCATCCGTCTCGATTTCTTCGAATTGAAGGACGGAAAGTTTGTCAATATGACGAAGAAACCGTAACCGTCATGTTTCAGTTGATTTTTTCCGTCGAAAAGCGTAAAATACGCGCCTTCAAAGGAGGATTGTTTTCATGAGTAGAGTTTTAACACGTATCTGTGCGTGTGCGACCGCTTTTTGTGTGCCTTTCGCGGTTACTGCGCAGAGTGAAGGCGCCGATGATGCAGCATCGGCTGAAACAGCGGTGGCGTCATCGGCCAAAGCGACCGCTAGGCATTATCATGCATTGGTCAAGTTGGCATATGCGAACAACAATGTGTCTGTCAAGCTTCCGCGCCAGACGGAGTTCAAGCCTGCAAAGGAAGGAAAGTTCTATCCAAACGGGGCTACATTCCGCGTCACTGCATCCGGGGCTGAACCGGTTGTTTTCGAATTCGGTCCTGAGGCGTTAGTGAAAGTCGGCGGGAATGCCGAATTTGGCACTCGTGAAGTTCCTATGGGAGGAAACACCCGTACAGTTACAATGGTCAGCGGTCAGATTTCCGTGTCTCTGCCCCGCACGATGCCCACAGGTCTGTTTACGGTTGCCTACCCCAATTTCACCGTCAAGGATCTTGCCGGCGAGAGCAGCCATGAATTGACTCCGTCGGGTGATGGCGACGAGGCGGTTGTCCACGTAATCACCGGTATGCTGGCCATTGACGGTGCCCACTACAATGTGGCTCGCATGAGTGCGGCTGATCGTGTCCGTATCCGTACTACCGGTGAATCGCTTTTCACCTCTTTGCGCGGTGAGTCCGGCGATTACAAGGTTACGCTTGATCAGGGTGTCACGGTATATCGCGATCCGATTGCCGGCACTGAGAAGGAGCAGGCGAGAAAACTTGACTACAGCCTTACTCCTCAGTGCGCAATCAAGATATTCCGCAAGCGTTCGCAGATAGGCGGTCGCATGGCGGTTTCTGTCATGACTTTTGATCCCGCCGGTGAGATCCGCAACCGTTACACATTTGCGGAAGGGGCATCCAATGTCAACTTTGGCGAGGAGATCATCCGTGTGCAGGATATTTCGTTCAAGACAAAGTCAGATGGCAAAAATGCCGATGCCAAGGAGCAGAAGAGCGACGAAAATGCCGCTGCGCCTCAGGAAGGGGCCTCTGAATCGACTGGCTCCAGCGAGAGCTCCAGCAATGATTCTGGATTCGGAGCGTTCTGAGCATTCAGTCTGGTTAAAATAATTTCTCAACATAACAGGGATAAATAAAGTGGTCATTCAAAAGTTCAACCGTATCATTCGCAACAAATGGATCTGGGGCGCGTTTGCGTTCGCTATTTCCGGATTCTTCGCATTCGACTTTCTGCTGACGGGTGGAGATGTCTGGGAGAATTCCGCCGTGGCAGGCGAGCTTGACGGCAAGGAGATACCTGTGTCGCAGTTCTCCCGTTTTGCAGAGGATGTTCGTGGGTTTGGACGTGGCCGCAACACTACGCTCTCCAATGCAGAGGTGAACCGTTCCGCATGGCAGAATCTTGCCGCGTATGAAGTGGCGCAGAAGCTTGATCTTGTCGCTGGTGATGATGAAGTGCGTCAGAGCGTGTCCCGCCAGTTCTCAGGTCAGGGTGCTGGTTTTGACATGGCTATGTACGAGCGCATCCTCCGTGAGAACGGTCTTACGCCTGAAATGTTCGAGGATGCGGAAAAGCGCCGCCTTACGCTCATGAAGCTTCGCATGGTTCTTTCCGATGCTTCGCGCATGGTCTCGCCGATGGAGCTTGATACCGCCATCAATGATGTTACGGATAAGCTCACGGTTCGGATTGTGCGTTTCAAGGATAAGGCGAAGTCTGCGCCAAAGCTTGACGACAAGGCTCTCAAGGCCTATTATGATGAGAACACGAACTCGATCGCCTTGCCTGACTGCGTTAAGGTTCGCTACGTGAAGTATCAGGCCGATGCACCTGCCCGTCTCAAGGAGTTCAAGATTACCGAGGATGAGATGCGCGACCATTATGACGCGACTCTCGACCGCTTCGAGACCCAGACGACGAATGGTGTCGTCACCAAGAAGTTCGAAGAGGTTAAGGGGCTAATCGAGAAGGAGCTTCAGCTCATCGCCTCCATTGAAGCCTATCGCACCAACCTTCTTTTCCGTGCATATCCTTCGGACGGCAAGGTTGATGCCAAGGCGTCCCGTCTCGACCAGATTGCAAAGGAAGACAAGGCGAAGGTTCGCACCTCTCCCCGTTTCGCGCTTGACGGATCTCGCTACGTGGCGGGATTCATGAGCCGTCCTACCGCTTTCGCTCCCGGCGTGCCCGGCTTCCTCGAGGCTGTCGCCGAGTTGGATCCTGAATCTGCGGATCTGCGTTATGGCGTTGTTGCCGGTACAAATGCCGTGTATCTAATTGAACGCGCATCCTTTGAGAAGGCTCATGTGCCGCCGTTTGCGGAGGCTAAGGGCATCATCCGCAGGGATGCCGCCGCCGCCGCAAAGGCTAAGGCGTTCAAGACCGAGGTCGATAAGGTTCGTGCGCTTGCCGCCGCAGAACTCGCCAAGGGCAAGCCGTTTGACGTCAAGATGTTCGGTGACGCAAACGTCTCGACCTCCATTACGTTCTCCGTGTCCTCCATGGGCATGGGTGCATTCCCTGACTCCACCTATGTCGCCGCTCCTTCAATGCGCCTCGACAAGGGGCAGATTTCCGATTTCATCGATACCTCACTTTCTGGACAGGGGTTGGTCGTGTATCTTGAAGACAGGAAGCCCGGCGATGCCGCTGAAGCGCAGATGGTCCGCAGCCAGATCCGCAACGAGCTCAGCCAGGCGACATCTTTCGAATATGCCGCCGAATGGAACAAGTGGAATCTCTCCCGCATGAACCTCAAGGCCGGCGCAGGCGCTTCGATGGAGGAGTATGAAGATGACGGTGAAGTTCCGGAGAATTGATCAATCCGCAGAACTTCCGACTTATGCCCATCCCGGTGATGCCGGGATGGACATTCGTTCTATAGAGGAGCTTACCATTGCGCCTGGAGCCCGTGCCCTTGTGCATACAGGTCTTGTGATGATGCTGCCTCCGGGATACGAGGCGCAGGTGCGTCCAAGAAGCGGGCTTGCCCTCAAGAATGGTGTTACAGTGCTCAATACCCCAGGTACGATAGATGAGGGGTACCGTGGCGAAATTGGTGTGATACTCGCGAATTTCGGATCTGAACCGTTCAAGGTGGAGAAGGGTGCAAAGATTGCCCAAATGGTGATTGCACCTTGTACACGCGCAGAAATTGTTGAAACCGATAAGATGGACGATACAGTGCGCGGAACTGGTGGATTTGGGTCATCTGGATTGTCCTGATTGCACAAGATCATATGTCTGATGATTATGAATTGATGGATTCCGGGGACGGAAGGAAGTACGAGCGCTTCGGCAACGTTTCGCTCGTAAGGCCGTGTTCGCAGGCGATGTGGCGTCCGGAACGTCCTGCGGAGTGGTCGCGGGCTACCGCAACATTTGATCGGGAGGACGGCAACCGCTGGCACAACCGTGGTGCCTTGCCTAAGGAGTGGACCATTGAGACAGCCGGCATCAAGTTTCGGTTGAGCGGAACGGATTTCGGCCACCTAGGAATTTTTCCTGAGCAACGCGCCCAGTGGAAGTGGATCAGGGAAACCGTCGCATCCAATGGAGGTTCGCGCAATTCTGTGCTGAACCTTTTTGCGTACTCCGGCGGCAGTACGATGGCCGCCGCTCTTGGCGGCGCGGAGGCATGCCATCTTGACGCATCCAAGGGCATGGTGCAGTGGGCGCGTGATAATGCCGCCCTGAACGGTCTCAAGGATCATCCTATTCGCTGGATAACGGACGATGCCCACAAGTTCATGGAGCGCGAGAACCGCCGCGGACGGCGGTACGATGCTGTGATCTTTGACCCTCCTACGTTCGGCCGTGGCGCAAATGGCGAGATGTACAAGATAGAGCGTGACCTGAAGAAGACGATTGCGCTTGTGAAGGGAGTCCTTTCCGAGAAGCCGCTGTTTGTGCTGTTTTCGTCTCATACACCGGGGCTTTCCTGCATTGTTGCCGCGAACATCATGTCGCAGGCGTTTCCAGAAGCGAAGGTTGAAACAGGCGAGATGCTGCTTGAAGGGCGTTCGGTTCCATGTCCGTCGGGCATATACTGCCGTGTGGTCTTTCCCCGAGCCGTTTGCTATAATTCCATGCCGTGAAGAAACTGATCGTCATATCCGGCAGCGGCATATATCCCGAACTTGTGGTGCGGGGCGCCAAAGCGTCCGGCGTGTCGCAGGTGGATGTGCTTGCCGTGCGCGGATCGACAAGCCGCGCCACCAAAAAGGCTGCGGATAGCGTACATGAAATCGGCATAGGTGAGATCGCCGCAGGAATCCGTTGGGTCGCTGCACAGGGTTATGACGGGGCGATACTGGCCGGGTAG
>JAGBFY010000039.1 GCA_017936245.1 Kiritimatiellia bacterium | reverse complement strand
GTCCACCCCACCGTACCGTTGGTGACTATATTGCCTTCTGCATCCTTGACTGTGTGACGTCCGGGCGCGACACCTTCAGCCCAGTTATATGGATCCAACCAAAGAGTTCTGTTTGGATAGCTGTAATCGACCGGTCCCCAAACCGCAACCTTCTCCTCTGCGCGAATGTTGCTGCACGGGACTGTACACGCCATCATGATTACGGCCACAGCCGCAAAACGATGTGCACATCCAACTGGAATTTTATACATTTGAACCTCCTGATACTGCGTTTAGACAAATTCTCAGACCGAATAAAGATACCAAAAACATTTTTTTTTTCAAGCGAAAACGTTTCAATGGAAAGAAATGGTATAATTCCGCACCATGAAAAACGAAGGACAGATTGTATCGCTTCCGTTGCGTATTGTGCGACACTTCCCACTATACCTGAATTGGATCAGGGAAAAGATGGCCGAGGGCATGGAATTCGTCTCAGCCGCTGAACTTGCCGCTGCATGCGGATTCGACCCGGTCGTAACGCGCAAAGAGCTCGCCATAACCGGAGTGATCGGTACGCCACGCAAGGGATTCCCCGCCGCCGCCCTTGCGCAGGCGATCACAGTATGCCTTGGCTGGGACAACTCCACGGATGCGGTTCTCGTTGGAGCCGGCTCTCTCGGCACTGCCATTCTCGGTTACGACGGCTTCCGCGAACACAACTTCGATTTCGTTGTCGCCTTCGACTCCAACCCGGCAAAGATCGGATGCAAACTGCATGGGGTTCCGGTGCGCAACGTTTCCGAAATGTCCAAGCTCGTCAAGCGAATGAACATACGCCTTGCAGTGCTGACGGTCCCGAAAAGCTGCGCACAGTCCTGCGCGGACATGCTTGTGGAGGCGGGCATACGCGGAATCTGGAACTTCTCGCCCGTAAAACTGAACGTGCCTAAAGATGTGCACGTCGAGAACGCCGACCTTGCCGCAGGCCTTGCGGCATTATCCCATCTGATCAGGGATTGATATCCGAAGCCCGTTCTCTTCAGCGGGTCTCTGGAAGCGGATCGGCATCGCGCGAACGGATCAGAAGCGACGGATTCTCGCTGATGGTTTCTGAGAATGTGCGCAGCGAGGAAGCGGCGCCGTCTAGGTTTTCAAGTATGCTGCTGATGCGGCCACGTTCCGTCTCCACAAGGGAGTTTATGTTCTCGCACATCCCTGCTGCGCCCTCGGTCACCGTCAGGATATTGCTCCAGGCGACGGCAAGATCCATCTTGTTAAGCTCGCCCAGCACCTTTGTCAGACCATCGGACACGCTCTCCAGCATAGAGGGCGCAGGACGGATCAGCATATGCCTTGGACTCCACGATATGCGCTCGTCAGCAACCTCAGTCTTCGGGAAATTCATCTCGATGTGGGATAGGCCGGTTATGCCGGACGCTGAAACCGTCGCGCGAAGTCCATTTTCGATCATGCGGCGCAGCGTCTGTCGAGGATCCTCCTCCGGACTGCGCCTGCACAGATTTGCATCAAGCGCCATGAGAACATAGATGTTCCGTCCATCCTTGGGCGGAACCTCATTGTATTCTGCGCCGATGAACGATATCTTCTTCACGGAACCGAGTTTCACGCCACGGTAGTTCACGGAGCTGCCGACATCCAGTCCGCTTACGCTGTTGTGGAAATACGTCTCCACAAAGAACTCGTTCTTCTTGCCTCGCATGCCTCCAAGATACACCAAGGTTCCGGTGATCAGCACGACCCCCGCAATGATGAACGCTCCTATCTTGGCAAAATTCGCTTCGTTGTTCATAACCTATCTGTGTCTGCAAGGGATTCTCTCGCTAAACGGCCTGCATTATACCACATGTTCACAAGAACGCGCTTCTTTTCAGCGTTGTCCAGCAGAAACGCCTTGTTTGCGATTCTGCTCACAACATGGTAGAAAGCTTCGCCTTCTG
>JAGBFY010000390.1 GCA_017936245.1 Kiritimatiellia bacterium | reverse complement strand
CGTTCGTCCAGGGAATCTGAAAGTAGTGGGTGTCGTCCGCGCCGTAGTCGAAGACGCGCGACCAGTTCTTCACGCCGTCGTGCCGTGCCCAGATTTCGATCGTCGCCGCCGCCGTATCGAGCATGTTCATCCCGAGATTCACGTAGCCCGTGCCGTGCGAGCATCCACCGTAGCCCATGTGGACGCGGTTGCCGTAGAGCGACACATAGGTGCCGCACGCGGTCGCAGAGGACTGCGACCCACCGACCGAATCCGACCAGTCGCCGTTGAAGCTCCAGCGGTGCATGAGCTCCGCCGCGCAGAGCGGCAGTGCCGCTAGCACAGCAAATGCCTGCACCGATGCGCCTGCCGCAGAGAGCCGGGCAACCACAGGAAAAACGCGGCGCACTTGACGGAAAATCCATACCGTGATATACTTATGCATACTTTTTCAACCTCATTGGGAGTTTCAGATGACGACGGCTACACTTTGCGAACGCGGACAGGTTACGATACCGAAGCAGTTCCGCACGAAGCTCGGCTTCACGCCGGGCATGGTTCTCACGTTCAGGATCGACGGCAAGACGCTCATGGTCGCCGCGCAGAAGAAGAAGCGCAGTCCGTTCGAGGAGGCGTACGGATGCCTGAAAGGCGCGTTCGGAGGCATCAGCACAGACGAACTGATCCGAGAAATGAGAGGGTGCTGATGATTTACGCCATAGATACAAACATCATCTACGACATCCTGCTGGCAGACCCAGAGTTTGGACCGTCCTCGCGGGATTTCGTAACGGGACTGTATGCCGACGGCCATTCCCTCATCGCGTGTGACGTGGTATGGGCGGAGGCGTCCGCCGGTTTTGCGGACAAGGCGGCGTTCAGACGGCAGATGGCCGCGTTCGGCATCGACTTCTCGCCCATGCCGGAAGCCGCGACGATCCGCGCGGGGGAGATATGGAAGCAGGCGCGGCTCGAAGCGGCACGGAAGAAGGAAAAACTGCGGCTGGCCATCGTTCCGGACTTTCTCATCGGCGCGCACGCGCTGGAATGCGCCGATGCGCTCGTCACGCGTGACAGAGGCTTCATGCGCCGCTGGTTCTCCAACCTGAAAATCGTCGATCCGTCCGCACCCTGACGAGCCTCCCCGTCCGCCGAACCTGCGGCTGAAACCGCCTGAAGCTCCCGCGCCGTACATCATCGTTCCAATTTTGCTTGCTTCGTCAGCCCAAGTGCCGTTTTCACGGCGTTGCCGTAGGCTCTTGCGAAGGACATCATGCCCCAGTCGTTCGGATGGACGCCATCTACCGTGCCCTCAAGATCGTCCGAATACATTTCGGCCCCAGGCAGATAGACAAGATTCTTCCATCCTTCGGCGACAAGTTTTTCATAAAGTCCGCGCATATATCGGTTCTTGGCATTCGGCTCGCCGCAGTACACGTCGCCCATCTCCGCCATCACAATCGGTACGCCGGGGCGTTTTGCTCGAAGATTCCTTATGAATGGTTCGTAGTTCTCGTCCACGTTGCGGCCCTTGCGAGGCCCGTCAGCGGTCATGCCCATGTTCCTGAGACAGTCCAGCACGTAGCAGCTTGCGTCAATCCGCGCAAGATGTTCGCTCATTTCAAACTCCATCCAGCCGTACCCCGAAAAGCCGAGATTCACGACCGGAACATCCAGTTTGCGCCCTACGATGTTTACGAACGACATTCCCGGGCGCGATGCGCATCCACCTTGCGTAATCGACGTGCCGTAGAAGACGACCGGCTTGTCCACGCCGCTCTTGCGCGGGCCGGGCGGCATGACCGACGCATCCGGTTCTATGCCAAGCGAGAACCCCTTGAGCCCGTTGTAGAGCGGCAGATTGACGAGACACTGAGCGCCGGGGGGCCAATCAATCTTCACGCTGCCTTCCTTGGCGGATGTTATGCGCCCGGTCTTCACGTAAAGCCACCGGCCTTTGCGCTCGTCGAAGCGATATATGTCTATCCCGCTCACGCCCGTAGACGGCATGTGGTCCATCGCGAGCCGCCCGCCGTATGGCACCCACCTGAAGGAAAGCATCTTGGAATCCGTCCTGAAACGGAACTGCATCCCCGCCGTGTGGTGCTTCAGCGCGCGGACGCCGCGGTTGACATTGGTTGTCACCCCTGCTGGAAGCCTGTCATACCAGGCGTCCACATCGTCAAAAGCCCTTCCTTCCACTGGAAGATACCTGCCGTCTATCCATTTTACGCCGTTCGTCACCACGGCGGATTTCTCCGCCGTGGCCAAGTTCCTGCGACAGGCATCGCCTTTCCCGGCAAACGCACCGCCTGCGACGAGCAGGGCAGTCGCGGCGAGCGCCGCCACCATGACGCGACAAGTTCTCATTTCGGCACGCTTTTCCTGGTCGCTGACCTTAAATGATCCTGTCGCCCCAGAAGCCGACGGAAACATCCTCGCATCCGGCCTCCTTCGCCCATGCGAGCCGGGGGCGTATCAGCCGCGCGTCAAGCCTCGACCCAACATGCCCAGGCCTGTGGCCGAGTTCCCACATATGGCCGAACACGATGCGCTTGGCTTTGACCTGCGCCACTGCCTTGCGCGTGTCGACGCCGCATCCTGGGAAGAACAGCCACAGATCGGGCCGCCCCCATACCGTGCCGAGCTTGTGCTCCGTGCCGCGACCGCTGTCGCCCGTGTGGTAGAGGATGAAGTCGCCGATCTTTATCTCGAACGCTGTCGTAAAGTTTATGAGGTAGTTGTTGTGGTCGATGAGCGAAGTGCGGATCTCCACGTCCTTTATCTTGAACGTCTTCACGCCGTTGGCGAATCCGCCACCGGACGGCGTCCATACGCCATCGATCTTTTTCCACTCGGTAGCCCCGTGGTTCTCGAGAAAGTTGGATATGATCGTCTTGTGGGAAGTATCCATCGCGCGGCAGAACCCGTCGCGCCAATGGTCATGGTGGTTGTGCGTGACAAGCGCGAAGTCGAGAAGCGGGGCGAACTCAACGTCCCTGCGATGGACGAGGTCTATCGAGAAGAGCGATTCGCGCGTCTTGACGATGTAGCCCATGTTGTACACGCTCCACACCGCAGGCGCATCGCCGGTCACGACCGTCTCCTTTGCCTCGCGCATCACCTTCTCGAATGCGGCATCGAGCTTTTCAAGCGCGGCGAAGCCGCGTGTGTTGCCGTCCTTGCGGTATGCGATATAGTCTTTCGGCGAGACAAGCTCCGTCTCCCTGTCCCATACGGCAATCGCGTCCTCTTTCTTGGCCTTGGTTTCATTGGCTTCTGTCTCCGCGAATGCGGACGGCACAACTGCCGCCGCACCGATCGAGCCTATAAACTCACGTCTGTTCATTTTTGCTGTTGTCATTTCCTTTGGTTAGTGAAACGATATGATGAGGCCCCTCGGCCCACCAAGATAGCCTTCGTCGGTCAACGACACCTTGCTTCCGTTGTAGCGGATTCGTCGGAGCTGCGATGCCGTGAGCCCCGCCCCAGACGTGCCGAAGCGCACGGAACGCACAGGCCAGCCTTCCGGCCCCGTGATGTTCAGCGTCGCGTCTGGCGCCCACGTCTCGCCGCTGGAGTCCGCGAATGTGAGCGTGCCGTTTCCAAGATTGATCGCCGCATCACCGGAAAGCGTCAATGCGCCGGTTGCGTTATCCGTCGCCCCGCACGAAATGGTCCCGCCGGCGAGCGTCAAGGGTGAAGAAGCCGGGAGCGCATCGTCGCTTCCAAGCGCAAGCGTACCTTCCTCGACCGTCAAGCGTCCGGCAAAGGTATTCGTGCCGGAAAACGTCAGCGTCGCCTCCCCTCGCTTGACGATGCATGCACCGCGATAAGAAGCGGTTGAGAAGTCTTGTATCTTCCCCGATACGGTCAAGTCCGTCTCGGTTGCGAAAACCAGCGTGTTCGTCTTGTTGTCCGCTGTGGTGTTGTGCCGCATGAGGCTGATGGTCGTTTCGATGGAACTGGCGCTGGTGCCCGCGCTTGCGTAGGTCGATGTTGGAGAGGCGTTGTAGTATCCGGCGAGAAGTTGCTCGCCGCCACGCACATGCGAGCCGTTCCGCAAAACCAGTTCGTTGATGTAGTTCCTCTGCGTGACGTAGAAGGCGGAAGCGTCGAACTCGTACTTCGCCCGCCCCTCGGTCTTGCGCGCAACCGGCACCAGCATGGAACTGCCCGACTCGAATCTATGGACGTGGCTGTCGCCGCTGTTGGCTTCCCCCTCGGCATAGATGGTCTGCGCTCCGTTGCGGGCGACAAGGTTCGCCGGCCGCGCGTTCTGCACCGAAAATACGGCCTGCGCATTGTCCACGACCATGTCTGGAATCGTGTTTGCCGCACCCAATGTCAGCGACGGCGCGTCAACCGTCCGCATGACAAGAGCCTTCACGGCATATCTGTCGATCGCATATTCCGTAATCTTCTTCCCGTCTGGGGCGCTGCCCGACTCGAAATCCCAGCCGAGATCGGTTGCCGTCACATCTTTCGTGTCTTTGGCAAGAAGATAGGACTGCACCGCACGCGCCGTTACGTCCGCCCCCGTCTGCGTGAACTCCACGAGGACACATTTTATGCTTGCTTTATGAAACACCTGAAACTGGCATGTCATCGTCGCGCCGTTGAACTTGACATGGTACGGCGTCGCCGTCTGTTCAGCAGTAATGTTCTTTCCTTGCATGGCGATCCTGACCGGCTCCGCGCGGGAAAGCGCCATGTTCGGGAGAACCTGCGTGTCGTTCAGCCATACAGAAGAACCATATTCATCGACAGTATCGGTGATGCCGAACGTCTTTTCCACCGTCGCGGATGACGCACCCGTCACAAAGAGATATCCGCCGCCGAATGTGATTGCGTTGTTCCATGTCTGCGATATCGGCGCCGTAACCTCCACTGCGACGTTGTTCGCCGTAAGTGCGCCACCGAACGACGTCTCGCCTGTGATGACCAGCCGCTGCCTCGCCCTCAGGTTCAAAAGACCG
>JAGBFY010000389.1 GCA_017936245.1 Kiritimatiellia bacterium | reverse complement strand
TTTTTGCGTGCGACACGAACTATGAGGTGACCCCGGAGATGTTCATCAACGGACTGCGCAAGGAGAAGATGGCGAAACGCAATCCGGCCGCCAATGTCGGGAAGATTATGTCGGAAGCTGTCGCCAAGGGGTTCGATAAGCTGATGGAAGAGCATGTTGCAGACTATCATTCGCTGTATGGAAGGGTGAGGCTTGATTTGGGAGCAGATTCATCTGATTCCGAAAAGAAAACATCGGAGTTGCTTTCTCTTTACGGGCGAGGTAAAAGAAGCGCATATCTAGAGGAGCTGTATTTCAGATATGGACGTTATCTGCTCATATCCTCTTCCCGCCCTGGAACAATGCCCGCTACGCTTCAAGGTGTGTGGAATATGTATAAAAAATCACCGTGGGGATGCGGATATGTGCACAACATAAACGTGCAGATGAACTATTGGCCTGCGTTTTCATGCAATCTCGCCGAGTGTTTCGAAGCCTATGCGGAATTCAACAGGGCTTTCCGTCCGGCAAGTGTCTCGACGGCGACAAACTTTCTTGCCAAGCACAAGCTGACCATTCCCGATGCGGTAAAGGTGCGCGAATCTGGGATGTGGTGTGTAGGGTCTATTGTCTTTCCGTTCGAGGTTGCCGGCGGACCTGGCGGACATTCAGGGCCTGGCATGGGCGGGCTCACAACCAAGCTTTTCAAGGACTGGTGGGACTTTACCGGCAACAGGGCTGCACTCTCCAGACATATCTATCCGGTGCATCGGGGAGTGGCGGCGTTCCTTTCGTGCTGTGTGCGCGACTATGACGGAAAGATGCTTTCGGCATTTTCCTCTTCGCCCGAGCAGTTGACGGATGGACCATGGCATCCAGGACACAAGAAATTCGTGAACACGATCGGATGTGGTTTTGATCAGCAGCTGATAGAGAGCAACAATCGTGACTATCTTGCGCTGAAGAGATTGATTGGTGCACACGATGATGACGTGTCGCGCCGGGTGGAAGGGCAGATAGGGAAATACGATCCGATACAGATAGGATGGTCGGGACAGATCAAGGAGTTCCGGGAAGAAGGCTACTATGGGGGCCTGGGCGAGTACCGTCACCGACATCTTTCGCATCTTGTGGCGCTTATGCCGGGAACTCTCATAACGCGTGATACGCCAGCGTGGCTGGATGCAGCAAAGGTATCTCTTGACGGACGCGGCGACAAGTCTACGGGGTGGGCTCTTGCCCATCGCATCTGTGCGTGGGCTAGAGCCGGAGTTGGTGAGCGGGCACACAAGCTTCTATGCGATCTTCTTGCAGAGCGCACTTACCACAATCTTTGGGATTCGCATCCGCCGTTTCAGATAGACGGAAATTTTGGCGCGGTTGCCGGAATGGCGGAGATGCTGCTGCAGAGCCATTCCGGAGCCGTGGACCTGCTTCCGGCCTTGCCGCAGGCCTGGAAGGACGGTTCGTTTTCCGGACTGCGCGCCCGCGGCGGATATTCGGTTGATTGCGAATGGCGAGATGGAGTTCCGGTTCGTGCTGTCGTACGTAAAGATGGTTATGCAGTGCCGCCCAAGGTACGCTTCGGTGGAGTCGTGGTGTCTGCATCGTCAGTGGAGAATTCAGTGTTCGTATATACGGGATTCCCGAAACAGATTGTGAGACTTTCTCCACCTTCTGAAGTGAAGGTGGATCGCAGTTCGCGCATGGTGTCATGGAAGGCATCGCCTACAGAAGGCGTCTCATATCGGGTGCTTCGCAATACGCGTTCTGCGCCGGGATATGATGTTCTGGCGAAAGGTCTGAAAGTCACGTCATTCTGCGACAGATCGGTGGACTTTGCGGCGGAGGATTATGTCACATACAAGATCGTTGCGGAGGATGGAGACGGGAACGAGTCGGAAGGAGTTCTGCATACATGTTCGTGCGCAACGGCATTCGACAAGGCCCGGTACATAATGTCGGTGCGCAATCTCAATGGAATTGAGATAGCTGAGAAAGACCTTGACTAGCGAAAGGATTCAATTGATGAAGTCAGTAAAGGGTTTTATTGTGGTTACGGCAGCGATGCTGTTCTCCATGCTTGCGGTGGCGGCACCAAGGCAGGGAAAGAAATGCGTTGTTGTAGGGTGGGAGTTTATATACACGCCGCCCTCGGAAATTGTGAAGCATGCCGAGAAATATAGTGGCTGCGGCATTTCAGGAGCAGATTTCTACTTGCGCGGAAAGCTTTCCGACGGTACGCAGGTGTCGTCGCATACAATAATGGCGGATCCTAAATGGACGCGAGAGGCGTTTGCCGCCGATATTGAGGCATTGAAGAAGATGTCGGAGATGCCGGAGTTTTCGCATTCCTTCGTGCATGCTTTTAGATGTCCGAGAAAGCGCATCGCATGGACCGATGATGCCGCCTGGTCGCGCATCGCGCATAATGCCGGCATGGCTGCCGCCATTGCCAAGGAGTCCGGAATGGTAGGCGTTTCGGTGGATAATGAGGACTATTCGTCTATCAAGCAGTTTAAGCGCATTGATGGAGATCCAGAATGGAGGGAAGTAAAGACTCTTGCTCGCCGTCGGGGACGCGAGGTCTTTTCAGCGGTATTTGCCGCATTTCCTGATGCCGTCACTCAATGGGCGAGATTCTTTTCGGACAAGCTGTGGAACTACTACTACAATGCCGCTGACCCTGTGGCTCTGATGGAAAGCAGTCAGGATCTTTGGCCATCGTTCCTTAATGGCGTCCTCGACGCTCTGCCGATGACAGCGCGGATTGTGGAAGGCGAAGAGACCGGATACCGTTACGAAGCGGAACACATGGATTGCTACGTGGCGCGTTTGCGCAATCAGACCTGCTTCATGCCGTTGCTCGAACCGGAAAACCGCGACAAGTACCGCTTGCGTGTCGATATGGCGTTTCCGATATATCTCGACAGGTACAGCACTCATAAGCCGGGCGGACGCTATTTTGCCGGTCCGGTGGACGGGTCGCGTTTTGTTCATTTCGAGAGGAATTTTGCCGATGCCTTCGACGCGAGCGATACGTATATGTGGCTTTATGGCGAACAGCTTGCGTTCGCGCGCTGGGAACGTCCAGCATCATGCAAGATGCCGGCAAAAGGTAAGATCGTTTGGGAGGATAAGATGCCTGGGCTTACCGACGTTCTCAATGCGTCGCGGCATCCCGTGAAGTTCGCCCGCGAGCGGTTGGCGGAACTGCGCAAATCGGGCAAGGCGGTAAATATCGTGCCGGACAGATTTCCAGATGGCGCATTGCCGAAGCCACTGCAGAGCTGGCAGGCAAAGGTTCAGCCAGGCATATTTGGCGCAAAGGATAGGATGCTGTTTGCGGAAGGTGTCGGCAGCGGCGGCTTGATGACTACCATCAGAGATATGCGCGAGGGGGATTGGTATGCAGTTGACTTTGAGGTGTGTGGAAGCGCTGGAGAGACGATTGTCCGCTTCCATCGCGCAGGCGGCGCACATGACCTTACAGTTCCGCCCACAATTACGCTTGCGCCGCCCGAAGGCGTTATCGACGGCTGGCACAGGGTTACGGGTTTGGTGCGCGTTCCGGGAGGTATGGACAGCATGCTCGTAAGCGCGGGCATGAAGCAGAAGCCTGGTGAACGCACGTTGTATAGAAACTTTGGCATATATCGGCTGATGCGTTTCACAAGTGAGGTCAAGGCGGCACTTCAGCCGTACATCGATAGAGGTGAGATCGCTGGGATGGTCTCGATTCTTTCCGACCCAAAAGGGAATCTTACGGTGGACTGTCTTGGCTGGGCGGATGTGGAAAACCGTCGTAAGATGGCGGAAGATACGCTGTTCGCCGTATTCTCCATGACAAAGACGTTTCTGGGAGCAGCAATGATGGCTGCGATTGATGAAGGCAAGATTTCTTTGGATGACAAGGTTTCGAAATATCTGCCCGAGTTCAAGAATATGAAATGCGCGAAAGGGCCACTGAAGCGTGAACTGATAATCAGGGATCTTGTGTGCCATGTGACTGGAGGGAGAGGAGGAGAGTCCGTTGTAGCACGTGACATTCCTTTACGGGAAATTGCGAGACGCTTCGCCGCCCGTTCGCTTGCCGAGCAGCCAGGAGAGACCTTCGCATATGGCAATGTGTGGATCGACTCAGCCGCTGCAGCGCTGGAGGTGGCTGTTGGTGAGCCTTTTGAGAAGTGGCTGGAGCGTAAGATACTCGCACCTCTTGGAATGAAGGATACGACGTTCTTTCCGAATGATGACCAGATCAAGCGTCTCGTAAAGGCTTACACCACGGAAGGTGGACCGTTCCGTCCGGCGACGGACGGATGCGTTAAGCAACTGGAGTTTCCGAGAAAGAAGCAGATATGCCCATCTGCTGCGGGCGGTCTTTTCTGGCTCTTCGTGCATGACTGTGGGTATTCGTTCGCGGCATAACCTCATTTGACCCCCTGTTTCATTGGCTGCGGGGCTTCTCTCCCCGGCAGCGGAATTTTGATCGAAGAACAGCACAGCATAATCAGGCTGATCATGC
>JAGBFY010000388.1 GCA_017936245.1 Kiritimatiellia bacterium | reverse complement strand
TGAAGCGTCCGATCCAGTATGCGGATATGAATGCTGTCGCCGATTTCGACAGCCAGACGTATCCGACCGTGAAATGGCTACGGGAATGGATTGCGGGAACGGCGGTGCGCAAGGGGGAGCGTGGAGAGAAGACAGCGCTCAGGCAGCACGGATCCAATCCGTCAGGCAGACCGTATGTCTCCAACGAGTATGCGCATGCGATGGGCAACAGCACCGGAAATTTCGCGGAGTACTGGGAGGTGTTTGATTCGGAGCCACGCATGGCGGGCGGTTTTGTATGGGAATGGGTTGAGCACGGCATATCGTCGCGCGATGCGCTTGGGCGTGTGCGTATTGCGAAGTTCCCTGATCCGCGCACCTGGCTTTACGGCGGTGACTTTGGAGACATGCCCAATGGAGGCAACTTCTGTTGCGATGGCCTTGTCCGCGCCGACCGCACCGCCAACCCCGGACTTGCTGAAGTTAGTTATGTGCAGCAGCCGTTGTCTGTAAATATGGTGAATGGGGAAATTGAGTTGACCAACCGCAGATATTTCACTTCTCTTACGCCGTTGCGCAACCGGATTGGATGGAGACTGCTGGTCGATGGACGGCAGGTATCCGCCGGTGAGACGGATCTGCCTGGGAAGATTGCGCCGAGAGCCAAATGGATGCAGCGGTTTGAGGATGTCCGCAGATTGTGCAACAATGTCAAAGGTGAGAAAGTGTTGCGGGTGTCGTTGCTGGAGAATGGGGCGGTGATTGCGGAATGTGAAGCGCTTATTGCCTCCGGGATGCCGGAATTGCTTCCGAAAGCGGGCGGACATCCTGTGTTCAAGGCGGAATGGCAGGCTGTGTTTGACCGTGTGCCGCCGGATAACGATAGAGGATGCAGGTTCGTGTGCACGACAAACATCACTGCGGCGATCGAGTCGGCTGCCGATGGAACGGTGAGGACGCTTCGGTTTGATGTGCGCGAAGAGCATGCCCGGAGAGGAATCAGATGTCTGCTGCCGGCATCCGCCGTCAAGAGGGTGTCGTGGTACGGACGCGGCCCGTGGGAAAATACGCCTGACCGTTGTCGCGGAGCTTTGCTTGGAATCTGGAAAGCCGAAGATCCCCTCGCGCTCTCTACGCCCTATTCACGCCCGCAGGAGAACGGACAGAGGTGGGATGTGCGCTGGCTGGAACTGGAGTCGGAGGATGGCTCGGTTGTGCGGATTGGCGGAGAAAAGCCGTTTGGATTCTGTCTGCGCCCTTATGCCTCACATGAACTTTCTTCGGCATCGCACTTCACCGACCTGCCGCCGTTCTCCAAACGGCCGGAATGCTGGGAACTTACCTTGGATTCGGCGCATCGAGGCGTGGGAGGCGACAACAGCTGGAACGCTCAGCCGATGGAGAAGTACCGCTTGAAGTCTGCAGCGGGTTCGTTCCGGTGGGTATTTGATAAGGGACAATGCGTCCTACCGTTATTGTGGCGCAATATTTCATTGCCGCATCCATAAAGCAATAACGTCAATGCATGCACAGTGCAAGCAGTAGGCCTTGTAGCCGTTGTTCCTGCTCATGGACCGTAATGCGAAAGCGCTTGGGTCGGTTGTGCCTTAGGCGAGACCTGCCTATGCGGCAGTGAAGTTTGCCGCCAACTTGGGATGATTTGCCGCCCAATTGACGACATTTGCCGCCTACTTGCCACCATGTTGACGGCACTCTGTCAGCGGTGTTGAAGAAACCTGAGCAAGGAGTGCGTCCGCTCATTCTTTTCAGCAACAATCCGAAGGTTCGAAAAGGGTGAAAACAGATGCGGAAAGAGAAGAATCCTTTCCGCTTTTGCTCTCCACAAAAATTTCGCTTTTGAAATCCACGCGACACCACGTGTTTGAATCCTGCCAAGGGTGAATTTGCTTGAAAAAAAAAATGATTTTGGTATTATTATGCGGCAAAATTCTTGAGGCGATTGGTGAAGGATGATTTTATAAAGTTCTGCCGTAATGGTGCGGCAATGACGAGGCGTAGAGCACCACTCAGAAGCATGAAGGAATTGATGGTTCTTTTGCTAGCGGTGGCGCTTTTGGCTGTTGCTCAGTCTGTTTTGGCGGCTGAGGTATCACATGAAACCGGCAACGCTCCAAAGATAAAAGTTGCGCTCTATCTTGATATTGGCTGCAAGGGCGGAGGCATAATCCATTTGGCGAAGTTGCTTAGGTCTTCGCCAGAAGTAACATGCGACTTTCTCAATTCAGCGGACGTGCAGGCCGGAAAGCTTGGCGGATACGACGTGCTGATGATGCCAGGCTGTAGCGGGTATGAACGGTATATGCAGATGCGCGAAGAAGGCTTCGAAAAAATCCGCGAGTATATACGTGACGGCGGAAAGTACTACGGAATCTGTGCGGGTATTGCATTGGCTCTAAATGATCCGAAGCGTTTAAGGCTCATTCCCTACACTAGAGAAAGGACGCCTCCGCGCGGCGGGTATTCAGCGGCGATCAAGCTGAATGAGCGTGCTCAGGAGCTGTTGGGCATACCGGCATCCACACGCTACTTCCGCTATCACGATGGTCCGCTTCCCGCGAAAGGCAAGCCGGTTCCGGACTCTGAATATGAAGTGTTGGCGACGTTCGACAGTCATGTGATGCAGAAGGGTAAGTCAGTCTCTCCGATGTACGGGATGCCAGCCATCATTTACGGACGCTACGGAAAGGGTAAGGTGCTTGTGTCCGTTGCGCACCCAGAGTATTTCCCCTCTACACATGATGTGTTGGGAGCTGGGTTTAAGCCTCTTGTCGGGCGGGCAATTACTTTCACTTATCCGAAGAAGTCGGTGCGTCCGTTGCGCGTTGCATACTACGCGAGCGAGATTGACAAGGTTGGCGACACGCGCAAGCTTGTCGAGAACGCATTGGCGTTGGATGCCAAGCCTGAAGTGGACGTTACGTTCGTTTCAGGAGAGCAGATTGCAGAAGGTGCGTTGGATCATGCCGATGCGCTGATCATTCCGGGTGGAGTGCAGAAGAAGATGTGGAGCGCGGCGAATCCGCTAATTGAACGGTTCAAGGCGCAGGGTTGCCCCGTCTATACCGCCTGCAAGGATATTAACCCCAAAAACTAAAGAATCTTATATCAATCCAATAGGGAGATGCGACAATGAACATTAGAATGATAGGCCTGGCTACAGCGATCCTCGTTGTGTCATTAATGCAGGCGGCGACAGTGGAACTGACGGTTGATAGCGATACTACTCTTTCGTCTGCACTTGCTGCAGAAGATAAAACCCTGTCTTCCGGCGATACGCTTGTCAAGAAAGGATCCGGTAAGCTGACGGCAGATCAAGTATTCAATGATGATTTCAAGCTGTCTGTTACGGTCTCGGAAGGTGTTTTGGAGATAACAGCTTCAGGGCAGCTCGGCTTTGATAATACTATCACGGTGGTAAATGGTGCGACGTTGCTGGTGACGACTTCTGGTCAGAACATGCTTAAGAGCCGGAGATTGAAGTTATCCGGAAACGGCGCACAGGGATATAAAGGTGCGCTTGTGCTAGCAGGAACGGCTAACTATCAGGTCATGAATTATGTCACTTTCGATCTGCAGGCAGATGCCACGATTGCTGCGATGAAAACGGGACAGTGGGGTTTGTTTAGCAATACGACACTTAATATGAATAATCATGTTCTGACGCTTGTTGGCGATGTTGCAAGTGGTGTGCCTGAATTTCGTTTTCGTTACAAGGCCACAATAAACGATGCAGCAGGTTTTGAGCTTAAAAACGCATCTCTCACTTCAACGAAGAAGTCTGATCAGTCGAATGAGGCACATGCCTGCAATCCAAAGGTTCCATACCTAAAGATGGATGCAACATCGAAATTTTCTTCCGGTACGGCAGATAGTATGTTCCTTGGTTGCTTCTCAAATTACATCGCAGACTTTGGCGCTTCCATTACGATTCCTAATTGGGGAATAGGTGTTTTAGAGGTACAAGGATCGCCGACGATTGGAACAGGTACTTCTGCAGTCCTGCAGGTAAATAAAAGCTATACTGCGCATGCTGACGATTTGTTGTCTGGTCATTGTTTCAACAGTTCAGCTGCTGGACTGAGATTCGGTAACACGGATAGTTCATCGGTTGTTTTCGAGGTTGATGACTGGTCAAAGCTTGTGGGCGGCACGACCGTTTACACGGCGGCGAGTGCAGCGGCAGGCAAGGGAATTGCCTATTATGGGACACTTTCCATTACCAACACTAACGTTTATGCATCGCATTGGTCATTGGACAAGGATAGCGATTCTGACAAGTTATTGCTGAAATGGTCTGCCAACAAGCCTGAAGGCGTTGTTTCGGTGACTGATTGGGGTCTTGAGCCGGGTGAAGCGAATATGGCTGGAAACGCTGCCAAATTCAGGGCTGGTCTGGAAACGCTTGCGGATGGTTCTACTCTTTGGTTTCCAGTAGGGGATTGGTACTTTGATGAACCTGTCACGATGCCGGATGCAGATAAAATTACGATAGAGCTTGAGGCAGGGCTTGCGAAGCTTCATTATTCTGATAAGGGCTTGAATGTGACGAGTGAAACGGATGAAGGGAACACGAAAGTTGTAATCAGTGTGGAGTATGGGGCAACAGTTACGGTTGATGAGGCAATTGAAGCCGCGTCATTTGAGACTTGGCCAAATGGAGCGAGTCTCGTCAAACGGGGACGTGGTACGCTTGTGGCATCCGACACAATCCGTGATGTCGTTGGCTTCATCCATGTGTACGAGGGTGTGTTGCAGGCTTCTAAGAATGGAGATCTCGGTAAGGATGGGGTAGATAAGATCGATGAAGTAAATCGTATATATGTGCATGACGGCGCATCGCTCCTTTTGACACCGGAAGCGAATGATACCATCATCCTTAAAAGGCGTACTATTCAGCTTGAAGGCTCTGGTTATGGTGGACTCAAGGTGCCGGGGGCTCTCACATTTGATACAAAGTGCAGTTATCAGGTTATTTATGATAGTGCGATTGCGTTAGAGGATGATACCGTGATTTCATCCACCGGAACCGCGGGTCAGAACGGCCTTTTCTCCTATGCGACGCTGAATATGAAGTCGCATACACTGACTTTTATTTGCGATGAAGATAATCAGGCGAACTTCCGCTTCCGTTATGGTCGTTCAATCCAGAATGCAGGAACGATTATCCTTGATCGTGCAAAACTATCTACGACAGATCATGATGTTCAGGTTAAGCCTGTTGAGTCGCTGAAGATTGTGCTTCGTCAAGGTGGAACATTAGCACCTTACCGTCCTAGTTTCTATGACGATATTGCATCGATTTCTGGTACTTCCGGCCGCATTAATGCTGACAGTGCGAATATCGCCGTTACGCTGAAGAACGTATCTGGACCGTTGACCATAGATTCTAAGGTAATTGCGACTATTACCGGAACATTAGGTGCGAAGGCAAGTGATATTGCCGTGGGGAAAGTATTGGCTTCCAAAAACGCATTGACCTTTGCGACAGGGGCTTCTTTTGCGCTTGAAAAGGATGTTGAACTGCCGACGATAGTTGATGAACAGTTGGCGACCTATACGATTGCTACCTCGGATGTTGGAATAACGGGACGCCTTTATGCTCCTGGGTTGATGCTTGGAGACCGCGCATGGAGGACGGAGGTCTCTGATGATGAAAAGGACCTGGAGATAAGGCAAGCTGGTGGAATTCGTATTATTTTCCGCTAAGTAAGGATTCGGAATGCGATACATACTGATTTTTTGTTCGCTGTTGGCGATAACAACGGATGCGGCGGTTAAAACGAATAAGAAGCAGAAGGTTGATGAAGAGACCACGAAGACGTTTGACATGAGGCGGCCGAGAGCCGAGGACTATGCGTCCGGTCCGAAACCGTCCCGTCGTGTCCGCGCGGTTCTTTGGGGTGTCACTCACAACCATGCGCTCGGCAAGTTCGAGGCGATGAAGAAGTTGAAAAACGACTATGAGGTCGTCGGCATCGTCGATAATACTGCCTCAAAGGTCATGCGCATGTGCGAACCGAACATGAAGCACTACAAGGGGCTTCCGCGCTTCACACCAGAACAGGTCCTAAACGAGGTTAAACCGGATGTAGCTGTCATTGAGGTCTCCAACCAGGAACTCATCGACGTTGCGCTCAAATGCGCAAAGGCTGGCATTGCGATGCATATGGACAAGCCGCTTGGCTTTACGCTTCAGGGCTTTCAGGAGGTGTCGGATATCTGCCGGGCGAAGAACATTCCTCTCCAGACCGGGTACATGTTCCGGGCGAATGACGCGATTCAGTTTATCGTCAAGGAGGCCCGAAAGGGTCTTGTCGGCGATATCTTTGCGATTGACGCCAACCTTAGCCATTCCTATGGCGGCAAACGCTACATCCCATATTGTTCGACATATCCTGCCGGGGTTTCCTATCTGCTCACGTGTCATGTAATCGAATACGTTCTGCCTATGATGAATGAGCGGATGCCTGATAAGTGCTGGTCCATAGTAATGCCGGCTCCGGGTGATCCTGAGGGGACTCCGAGCCATACGCTTACCATTGCGCAGTGGCCGCGCACGACCTGCACTGTGACTGTCTGCTCAAAGGGCACCC
>JAGBFY010000038.1 GCA_017936245.1 Kiritimatiellia bacterium | reverse complement strand
GTGGATGTTCTGGGGGCCGGGGCTGGTGTCATCCTACATCGCGCTTTTGACTCGTTGAGCTGGTGTGCGCACACATTCCCTGAATATGGTATAATTCGCACCGTTTTGGAACAGGATAAAATAGGTCGGTTTGATATCATCGCGCGTGATGCCCGTACGAAGGCAAGGCGCGGTGTATTGCATCTTGCGCATGGTGATGTGGAGACTCCGGTCTTCATGCCAGTAGGTACGCAGGCCACGGTCAAGGCGATTGAACCGCGTGACCTTCTTTTTGACGATACGAGGATAATCCTATCGAATACGTACCATCTTTTCCTTCGCCCCGGTGCGCAAGTGCTTGAGGCGGCGGGTGGTCTTCATCGTTTCATGGGATGGGATAGGCCAATCCTCACGGATTCCGGCGGGTTTCAGGTGTTCTCGCTTGCGAAGATCAGAAAGCTCACTCCTGAAGGCGTGAAGTTCAATTCGCACATTGACGGACATGAGTTTTTTATGGGACCTCGCGAATCCATGGAGATGCAGCGCGTGATCGGGTCTGATATCGCAATGGTGTTCGATGAGTGTCTGCCGTATCCGTGCGACAGGGCGCGGGCTGAGAAGAGCGTTGAGACGACCATCGGCTGGGCGAGGATGTCCAAGGAGGCTCCGCACGCACCCGGGCAGCAGGTGTTCGGCATCGTTCAGGGCGGAGTGTATGACGATCTCCGGCGGCACTGCGCGGAGGAGCTTGTGAAGATAGGATTTCCCGGATATGCGATTGGCGGTGTTTCGGTGGGGGAACCGGAGGCGGCAATGTATCAGGCCGTCGATGCGAGTGTTCCGTTCCTTCCGGAGGACAAGCCGCGCTATGTGATGGGGCTTGGCGTAATACATCAGATGGCACAGTGCGTCGCGCGCGGTGTTGACATGTTTGACTGTGTTCTTCCCACTCGCATCGCCCGTCATGGCACGGCGGTTACGAGGAAGGGTAATGTCGCGATAAAGGCGGCGGCGTGGGCTCGGGACTTCGGTCCTGTGGAGGAAGGGTGCACATGCTACTGCTGCCAGAACTTCTCCCGTGCATACATACGCCACCTGCTTAGCGCGGGCGAGATCCTTGGAGTAAGGCTTCTAACGATTCACAACATCCACCGTCTGCTGGATACCATGCGCGAAATGCGCGAATCGATATCCGACGGCACCTTCGCGGACCGGTTCCTGCAGACTCCCATAATTTAAAACAACAACCAACAATACCAAAGGACTACAGATGAATTCAATGATTCTTTTCGCGCAGGCCGCACAGGAAGCCGCAAAGCCGGCCGCACAGCAGGGCGGCATGGGAATGCTCGTTCCGATGCTTCTCATCTTCGCCATTTTCTATTTCATGATGATTCGTCCCCAGCAGCGCAAGGAGAAGGAACGCCGCAAGATGATCGAAGAGCTTCGCGCCGGAGCGAAGGTTGTCTTCGCGGGTGGCTTCATCGGTACAATCAAGGAGTCCAGGGAAAAGACGTTCCTCATCGAAATCGCTCCTGGCGTTTCGGTTGAGGTTGCCCGCGCCTCTGTTTCCGGTGTGGCCGAGGAGCCTGTTCCCGTCGCAAAGTAACCGATGGGATACGAGCGGAACAGATTCCGTTCGGTCGGTCCGGGTGCCCACATTCTCGGAACCGTTGTCGAATATGACGCCTCCCGCAGACGCGACCAGTCTGGGGGATGGCGTTTGGCTGTTTATGCTGTCGTACTGGTTGCTGTACTCGTATCCTTCATTTCTGCAAGAGGATGTTTCGGACGCAAGCCGTCCGGCAAGATCGAGGTCATAAAGTCAGAGACTCCATCCCGTCCGCTTGCTGTTCCGCTTAAGCCGTCGATTTCACAGTCTGCCACAAGTGTTCCGTCTGCCTCGCAGGCCGTCAAGGTGGAGCCGTCAAAGGCCGCAAAGCAGGCATCTTCATGGGCGGCGAACGCATCGGGCAGATCCCAGCGGGAAAAGACTCTTCTGCTCCGTCTAGCGGACGCGGAAAGCCAGGGGCGTCTTGCGATAGCCGTAGATACGATCATGCAGCTCCGGGCGATTCCATCGATGGCTGACATTGATGACAAGCTCGCTCGCCGCCTTGGAGACCTGAACATCAGGCGTCTCTTTTCGGGTGAACCCGTCCCGTGGGTGTCAACGACCACAGTTCGCCGAGGCCAGTCCGTCCATCGCATAGCCCGCGAACACGGCACGACCGTTGCGGCGATACGGCAGCTTAACAATCTTTCCGCAGCCGAGGAGCCGAAGGTAGGAAGGCAGCTGCGCGTGCTTCAGTTCCCTCGTGCCGCTTTTATCGTTCACAAGCAGACGCGCCACGCTGATTTGATGCTTAACGGAAAACTGTTCAAGCGCTACTATGTGTCAGTCAAGAAAGATGCGAAAACCGGCGCGTTTCAGATAACCAGCAATGCGAACGAAGGTCCACGATCCCGTTTCTCATCGCTGGGCATACGTGTCGCTCCGGCCGACATGAAGGAGCTCGACATGTTCCTCGCCCCAGGCTCTTCGCTGACGATTTCCGAGATGTGATAAGAATATGGCTACTACTATTTCCTTGAGGCGCTCATCCGTGTCAAAAACCGGTAGACCTAAATGCGTTTCGGGGAATGTCGACGAAAATTTCCCGAAACGCTGACTATTGATTTACAGAGCGGTTTTTGATAAATTATTGGCGATTTGAGGAAATGGGATGTTTCCTCATCCCTTGATGTTATGTTGTAGAAGGGATCGCTAATGAAACCGAAAGTACGCGTTGCTGTAAAGTCCGCTTTGGCGGCGGGATTCGTTTTTGCTTGTGTCGTGCCTTGCACAGCTGATGGCATATATGTCGGAACCGGCGAGAAGATCGTTCATGAAGTGGCTTCGGATTCGTTATTGACCGATAATTTAACGATAGCGCCGAGAGGTAAACTGGAAAAGACCGGCAAGGGTGAATTGACGATTCCTACTTCTAAAATCGTGCAGGGGTGGCCGGCGAGCATTTCCGTTACGGAAGGTTCCTTGAAAGTAAGTCCAAAGCCGGCTTCATCAGCGGTCATCCCAGAATCGGTTCCCGCTGTGATGCAGGATGCTGCGGTTTGGTTCGATTCGAAGACTGAAACTTCATTCAAGACCAACGAAGCCGGAGAAATAACCACATGGTGCGATGTCCGTGAGACAGGGAATCCTGAAAATGGATATGCGTTCATCCGTGCCGTCACCGATAATACCATAACCAATCTGTGTCCTGAACTGAGAGAACGTGATGGCATCAAAGGTCTTTATTTCCATGGGTATGGTTCCGGGTGCTGGATGAATCTCGTCAAGACGGATGGTTCTCAGGCGACGGTCAATTCATGGAACGTATTTGCGGTTCAGGGGCAGTTCGATAAGTATGGCCCGCTTTTTGGACATCGGACGGCGTCCAATGGACAGAAAACGCTAGCCTTCGTTCCCGGGAATTCAGTAGGGACGTATCTGCCTATGTGGACTTTCTACTGCCTTGATATCCCGGCAATGCATGCGGCACGTACATATATTGACGGAGAGGAGGTCGATGCGTTCACCACTGACCGGCAGGTGTTTCCCTCCACGCGCTTTTCTCTTCTTGAAGTCGAGTTTCTGAAAGGGCCAGGTGCTTTCCAGTGCTTCTTCAACGACCGCAACTTCTGGGGTTCTACGGCAGTGGCGGGTTTTACCCAGGGCGCAGGAGATCGTGTGGGAGGGGAATATATCTGTGAACTTGTAGCGTTCACAAATGCTTTAACCGCAGTAGAGCGCATTCAGGTAGAGCAGTATCTGCAGAACAGGTGGTTCGGAGTCCCGCGCCCTAGATCCGTTTCCGTGTTTGCGGCGAAAGATGCCAGTGTGGAGTTGGCGCAGTCACAGGAAGGTTCCGAAAATCTCGATTTCAAGGTTGAAGGAGCCGGTGATATCCTTATGTGGGGAAGTAGCGGACTGATGTCGGTGGCGGACGGTTTTATGGGGCGCATTACGTTAAAGGACGGCTCGGTTCAGATGAAGAGCAGCTTTCCGTATGCAATAGAGAATGGTCGCGTAATTGATTCCGGATTCTCCTATGATGGGCGAACGGTGTCGGTTTCAGATGGCGAAGTCGGAGTTTTTGAGAAATCGGGAAGCGGGGATCTTCGTTTGAATGAAGTTCCCTCAGATGTCAAGAAGTTGAGTGTGCAGGATGGCGAGCTGTGTCTGGAAGTGTCGCGCAGCACTCCACCCGATTTGCTCGGAAACCGCAATGTCGTGACCGGCATCATCCCTAATGCAAGCTTCGAGAACGGAATAGGTGCGACCACTCTCTTGCAGCACCTAGGCGACGGTGGATTTCAGGGATGGTATTCAATAATGGGAGAAGGTGGAAACCCCACTCAACTCGCATGGGTTAACCATAGTGCATATAAAGGCGGCATGAACAACAACAGCATATACTGGAAATTGCCGGTGACGGTGCCTGATGGCGAGTGTGTGCTTGCGATAAGCATGGCTGCAACCGTCTGGACCACCATCACGCTGCCGCAGGATGGTGTATATGCGCTTACGTTCAAGGCTTCGGCGAGAATGGATGCCAGCAAGATTGGCCAGGTTCTTGAAATCGCAGTTGGCGAATCTCAAGAATCTCTTAAGGTTGTCGGATATTTCCGCCATCCGTCACCCTTGGGGAAATTTCTGCCGTATCGCTATGTTTTGCCACGCTTGGAGGCGGGCGAACACAAGCTGTGGTTCAGATGCGTCGATCCTGGCGCGGACAAAACTTCGTTGTTCGACGATTTCAGGCTGACTCTCATTCCAGATGAGGAACTGTATGAGGTGCCAAACGGAACCTTTGAGGAATTCAAGGGCACGTATGGCGATCTTCCTGAACCGTTGAAGTTTGTGAAGGAGAATTTCGATTCTCTTGCGCACTGGACAATTGAGCAATCTCCGCTTACTGAAGCGGAGTATTTGGCACTGAAGTCAAAAATGACGATGAACTATATCGGAAGCGGCCCGGTGACACCTGAAATGGTGGCGACGAATCGAGCATCAGGACTCCCTCCTTTCTGCAATATTCGAGAGGGTGACGGATCAATGGTTCAGCTGTATCTCAAGAACGGATCATCCGCATCGGTAACTTTCAAGCCACGGAAAGGAAGATACATTGTCCAGTCGGATATCGGGCTTTGGAGATGCACTCAGGATTTTGCAATCGAAATGGATGCCCTGGCGAAGGTCTCCATCGCCGGTGTCGAAACCGATATCGGCAGTCTGGAGATACTGAACGACTATACGATGAAGTCCCGTAGATTTCCCAAGGCCTTCTATGTTGACGGGACGACATCCGTGACGCTGACTATTTCGTCTCAGATGAACTGGAAGTCTGTTAATTTCAAATACATAGTCGGGCAGCTCCTCTTTGACAATGTGAAGCTTGTTCCATCAGACAGCGAAGCGTTTGAAAATCTTGTAACTGACGGAAGTTTCTTCTCCACCGAAAAGCAGAATCCCGTAAACAGCGATTATTGGAAATCCTCCGCTTCCACCAATGGTTATAATGCTCAGACCATATTGTGTTCGGACGGAAGCGTGCAAGCATACGGTGCTAGTTGGCACGACCATGACTACGCAGCCGTGATTGTCGACAATTCCAGGATTTTTCAGAACATTTCATTCTATGAAACCGGGCGTCACCGTCTGAGCGTCGCGGCGAGAAAACGTGTGTCATGGGGTAGCCCGACCGCGAAAGAGTCGTGTCCTGTGAGTTTCTGGATAGCTCGCGATGGAAACACCAACGAGATAGCCCGTTTTTCGCCATCCGTCACGAACTTTACGATGTACAGCTGGGCGTTTGACGTTCCGCATCCCGGAGATGACTGGGTGTTCGGCGTTGAGGGGCTTGGCGCAACAGAAGCATATCCTGGGATGGACATGAATACCTTGATTGACGACATATCGATCGTGTACGAACCGGTCTCGGATAATGTCCCTGACATTCCGGCGACTTTGGAGATCGATGTCGCTCAAGGCGCTAAGTTGCGCCTCGACTACCCAGGGATGAGTACTGTGGAGAAGGTGCGACTTGGCGGCGTGAAACGTTCCGGCGTGATTTCCGCTGAAACGTTCCCAGGGTACATAACAGGCGACGGTGCGCTTTATGTGCTTCCGAAGGGAACTGTTCTCGTCGTCCGGTAAACGCTTTTAGAAGGAGCTTAAATGAAAAAGGCATTTGTTCTTGCCAGCAGTATTGCGCTTGCATTTTCGCTTTCCGCTAAAATCCACGAGTTTAAGCCAACGGATAAGATCTCGTTTCGAACAGAACCGAAAGGTTTTGAGGATCTGATTGTGGTGTCGCAGGCGGTCGATCGTGCCGTTTTCGATTGCAGGGCGGCGTTTGCGAAGGGGATGGAGAATCTTGTTTGCGAACTTCCGGTGTTTGAAGATCCGGAATTTTCGGGCGAGGATCTTATATTTGAGGTGTTTGCCGGCTGCAATGACGTAAACGGAAATGTGAACGTGTTTCTGCAGATGAGTCGGGAGCTGGATGGAAAGGAACGGTTCCATGCCTTGAAATCTCGCACACCGTTCGTCACGGACCGCAACCCAAATGCGCTTACGCGGTGCGTTGTGTCGGATGCGTGCCCGGTTAAGTCTAAGAGATACAGATTGAGATTCGATTTCAGGAAGCCTGTTCGCGGAGGCGTGTATTTCTTCACCGGGGGAAGAGTAGCCCGGTTGGCGGAGATGAATGTCACTGTGAGTCCGAAGAAGGTCAAGCCGGAACTTTCAATGTACATCCCGTTCGATGGTTCAGCTAAGGCGAAGTTTGCAAAGGGTGCGGCAGAGCCGGTTGCGCAGAAGGGCGTTTCTTACGGAAAAGGTGTGAAGGGACAGGCCCTTCATGTTACTGAAGCTGACAGAACGCTTCTCGAATACGCCTTCAAAGACAATATCTCGCAGGTGCGCGGTTCGATATCGATGTGGATCAAGCGTGATCCGATCTCTAAAGAGTCTGGGCGGCACGGCAAATGGCTTGTCGCTCCATACACGCCGTTCGCGGAGCGCCTCGGTACAGGGGCGATGTATCTGTGGTTCTGGACGGCGGACCGTCTCAGGATGGATACTTCCGACGACTGCGATGCATATCTGTTCAGCAGCGTGCCGACAGATGATAGATGGCATCATGTTGTCGCCTCGTGGAACGAGGCCGGAGGAAGTCTATTCATAGATGGTTCTCCTTATTATGATGATGTCGGCGGCAATACGTTCATATCACCTCTCGCGCGTGCACGTCAGCCGTATCAGTTCAACCGGTTGGGCTACGGCGACGCTTTCCGCAGTTTTTTTGTGGGATCATGGCGTGGTACGGGACAGTTCAACGGCTACATCGATGAGCTCAAGGTGTTCACTGCCGGCCTCTCTAGGGAAGAGGCTCAAAAGCTGTTCGTTGAAGAAGGCGGCAACCTCAATCGTCCGCGCCCGGATTATGCAAAGATGTCGGCAGCGAGAGGACTCAATCCATATGAGGCAGCGTCTCTGGCAAAAGGAGGAGATATCGGCGAGCTTGAGCTTGTGAAGGAGGTGCGTTTCGACGCTGCGGGACTGGAGCGTCTGCGCAGTCCCGGAGAGAAGTTCGAGGTTGTAGGGCCGTCGGTCGTCCGCAAGACCGCTGACGGAACCGGGTATCTGGAGATTGGCGGAACGCCGTTTGACCGGTTGGCGGTAGGGTTTGAGTTGGATGACAAGGAGCCGCTTTATGTTTTCGACATCGACTATCCGGATGATGCGATGCGCACCATGGATATCATCGTCCAGGATGCGTTCAATCCATTCTACGACACCAAGACGCTGCAAGATTATGAAATGCAGGTTGGTTTGACGACTGGCGGGGATTACCCGATCTCCGGGAAGATCCGCACCCATCGCTGCATCTACTGGGCGAGATCCAGAAATGTGGCTTTTGTGCTGATGACGCTAAGAGACAATCAGCCTGCGGCAGTGGCGGCGGTCCGTCTGTACAGGGTCAAGGCGAAGGCTCTTCCTGTCGCAAAGGTGGATGAGCCGCTTCGGAAGGACGGCTGGGGACGCACAATCGGCTGGTATTACGAGGATCCGGCAATCGATTTCGAGTTCGGTGTGAAGGATTATGCCGCGACCCCTGGACTGTGCATGGAAATGGTGGACAAGATTGCCGCCACCATGCGCTATCAGGGCTTGAACATGTTTGCTTATCCTGGCGCCTGGTACAACGGAATGATAAACGCCTCTTACAATCCACGCAACCATGCGACAGACTTTTTCAACGCCTTCTACGAACGGTTCGACAGGGAAGGGCTGGGCGTAGTGCCGCTGATCAACCAGGAGTCGCATCCCGTTCCTGTCGGATCGCTAACATATGACATGATAGATTCGGGCAAGGTGCATGAGACCATGTATTCGGTCACAGATACAGGCAAGCCGGATTGTGGGATTGTGCGCAAGCCTTCCCTTTTCAATATATGCCATCCTGATACTCAGAGGTATCTTGAGGGAATGATTGATCTTTTCGTCGCCGATGGATTGAAACATCCGTCCTTCAAAGGCATCGGGCTTCATGTCAAGCATTCTTCAATATGCTGGCTCGGGATGATATCAAACGGGTACAACGACTACATGATAGACGGATTCACGCGGGATACAGGCATCAAGGTTCCTGTTGACCGCAGGAATCCGATGCGCGGGAAGGCTTATGCGCAGTGGCTGCTCAAGAACGCATACGAACCGTGGGTGAAGTGGCGTTGCCGTCAGGTCAGCGGATTTTGGGTGAAGATCGCCCGCAAGCTCGCCGCCGCACGTCCTGACCTGAAGCTTTGGATCAATAACATCGCGAATCTGGATCCGCTAATGGATAGGTTTACGTCTCCTGACTACATGAGCCGCATGGCGCTTGAGGGGGGGCTTGACCGCGAGATTTTCGCCCGTGAGGCTCCGAACGTAATCATGGGGCAGACGTGTCTGCCGGCGGACTACCGTTTCACCCGCCCTGGCTGGTACTACGCAACAAAGGCAGACTATGAATGTCAGCGTGATTACCACACAAAACCGTATTACTGGGATTTCCTGGAGGCTGCGACATATCCGCTTGTGCATATTCATGACCGCTACTGGGAGTCGCATGCCGGCGACCGCAACCGGAACCGCAATCCCTCAAACCATTTCAAGGCGAAGTGGTTCAAGGAGGTCAAGTGGAGGGTCTCCACTCTCAATCCTCCGGGTCCTTACTCAATGGAGCACTTTGCCGTTCCGATGCGCTTCCGTGATGTGCTTGGGTTCACCAAGGGAGGGTTCCTC
>JAGBFY010000387.1 GCA_017936245.1 Kiritimatiellia bacterium | reverse complement strand
CAAAACGCCCCATGACGGTTTTCCCCTCCGTCACGGGGTGCAATCAAATCAGGGGAGCAACCGAAAGGAAAACAACACATTCACCATCTGACTGATACAACTAGCCCTAGTAACGATGTGCTTTCTCCCCAGAGTCGGAGAGATGTCCATCAATTAGCGGAAAGAGCGGCTTCACCCAGGGCGTTGTCCTTGAAACGGAACACGAGAATCGCCTTATCGCCATCACCGAGAGCATAAGCGTATGAATATTCTATGTCCGCCCCGGCGGCGTCAAGCTTTGCCATGAGTTCCGCCATGCCGCCTGGACGGTTCGGCACAGTCGCCATGACGACATCCGTCTCGCGCACCGCGAATCCTGCTGCGGCGAGAACCTCACACCCCTTCACATGGTCGTCGACAATCATGCGTACAATTCCGAAGTCGGCAGTGTCGGCGAGTGAGAGCGTTGCGATATTGATGTCAGCCTGAGCAAGAGCACGGCAGATTCCTGCGAGCTGACCGGGTTTATTCTCGAGAAAGATGCTGATCTGCTTGATTGTCATTGCCGTTCCTCCTATTTTCTGCGGTTGTCTATGACGCGCCTAATCTTGCCTTCGCTTCGCGGAAGCGTTCCGGGGCCTACAAGTATGATCTTCGGCGTGAGTCCGATGATGGACTTGACGTTGTCAAGAACGCGCTTGCGCAAATCCTCAAGATGCCGGATGTTGTCCGAGAAAGCCTCCGGCGTGACCTCAACCTTGATCTCGAACAGATCAAGCGTATCGGTGGAGGAAAGGACAATCTGATAATGGGGGGCGACCTCGGGAACACGCAGAAGGCACGCCTCAATCTGTCCGGGGAAGACATTCACGCCGTGGATGATGAGCATGTCGTCGGAACGCGCCGAAATGCGGTCCATGACACGCATCGTGCGCCCGCACTTGCAGGTTTCCGTATAAAGGCGCGTGAGATCTCGCGTACGGTAGCGGATCATCGGTGTACCGCAACGGGAGATCGTGGTGAATACCAGTTCACCGACTTCACCGTCAGGAAGCGGTTCAAGCGTATCCGGATCGATTATCTCAGGGTAGAAATGATCTTCCCAGATATGAAGTCCGTCACTGTGCTGACAGCCGCCTGCAACACCGGGACCTGAAATCTCCGTAAGACCGTAGATGTCATGCGCAATGATACCGGTTTCGCGTTCAATGTTCTGGCGCATCTCATTCGTCCAGGGCTCGGCGCCGAAGATGCCGTGCTTGAGGTTGGTATCCTTGCGAAAATCAACGCCCTGACGCTTCGCCTCGTCTATTATGCGTAGGAAGTAGCTCGGAGTGCAGGCAATCGCCGTCACGCCGAGGTCCCGCATGAGCATGACCTGACGCTCCGTGTTCCCGCCCGATATGGGGAGAACCGCGCAACCCAGACCCTCGCCACCGTAGTGGAGTCCGAGACCTCCCGTGAAAAGTCCATATCCGTAACTGACCTGAAGAACGTCTCCGGCACGTATTCCGTACATGGCGAGACAGCGCATCACGCCGTTCTTCCACACTTCAATGTCCGATGCGGTATTGGGAATGCAGATCGGCTTGCCCGTGGTTCCGCTCGAACAGTGGAAGCGCACGACCTCATCCATGGATGCACCGCGAAGTCCCATCGGGTATTCATCGCGCAGATCCGTCTTTTTCATGAACGGAAGAAGCTTGATGTCGGCAAGTGTCTTTATGTGTTCCGGTTTGACGCCCTGTTCATCGCAGCGTTTGCGGAAAAGCGGAACGCGCTCGTATGCGTACTTTACGGTAGACTGGAGACGATGGAGCTGAAGTTCGCGCAACAACGGAACCGGCATGAAGTCCATTGCTGAAACCGGATGCGTAGGAGAATTGACATCATGCGGCAATTCTGGATATATCATTTGTTTTTCCTTTTGTTGAAGCCGGGCGTCCTTAGGCGTCAAGCGATGAAAGAGCATTGAGGAGCGCGTCCATCTCGGCATCCGTCCCTACGGTTATCCGCAGACGGTCACCTGTGCGCGCCCCCTTGAAGTATCTTACGAAAATGTTCATCTTGCGCAGGTCATCGAACAGTTCCGAAGCCCGACGGTGAGCCGGACGCGCAAACAGGAAGTTAGATTCACTGGGAAGAACATCCCAGCCGCGCCTTGTCAGCTCTTTAGCGACACGGGCACGCGTTTTCTTGACCTTAGCCGCGTTGTTCCTCATCCAGGGAAGATCATTCAGCGCGGCAAGAGCCACGGACTGCGCCACTGCGTCTGCGTTGTAGGAATCCTTTACCTTGTAGAGAGCGTCAATTAGATCCTCCGGACCGATGCAGTACCCAACACGCAATCCCGCGAGGGAGAACGACTTGGAAAACGTGCGCATCACTATGAGATTGCGGTTTTTTGCATCAGTTGCAAGGGACACACAGTTCGCCTTGGCAAAATCGGCGTACGCCTCATCGACAATCACAACACCTTTGAACTTCGCGGCGAATGAGGATATGGTATCCTGCGGAGTCACAGTTCCGGTCGGAGCATTGGGGTTGGTGAGCAGGAACAGGGAAACCTTCTTTCCATCCGCCTCAAGCACCGGCTTCCGCCAGGTAAAGTCATCAGCAAGAGGAGATGGAACAAAAGGAACGTTCCTGATCGCGGCAAGCGTTCTGTACAAGGAATAGCTGGGATCGAGAGATCCGATCGCCTCGTCATCCTCGACAAACGCCTTTGCCGCAAGCGTAAGAATCTCATCCGATCCGTTGCCGACAAATACGCACTCAGGCACGGTCTTCCATATTTTCGCTATGCGAGTGCGCAACGCGGTGAACACAGGGTCTGGATAGCGGCGCAGCGCATCAAGGTCGAAATCCTTCAGCACCTCGGCACATTTCGGTGAAGGAAGATAGGGATTCTCGTTTGTGTTCAGCTTAACAACATTCTTGGCTTTGGGCTGTTCACCAGGAGTGTACGCCTCCAATATTCTGACTGATTTTGCGATTCTCATTTTTATCTCTTCAGAATTTGTTTTCACTTGAGCAGCACTGCACTCGTTCGGCATGCTGTACGTGTAAGCAACAGAATGAACACGCTTTCGTCAATCTTTCTGCTGCAAAGATTGACTATTCGTGTAGCGCCTACGCTTTTCATCTCCTTATCAAGCATGTCAAGATTGTTCTGAAGCGTAGTTGTATCCTCAAAGAGGCGGCAGGAACAGCTGTTCGGCCGCTGCGGATCTCCACCACCTATCGGTATCAGATCGAATATTTTCCATCCGGTGTTTTCGATGACAACCGATTCAATGGGAACTTCCCCTCCCTCGACATTGACCCCATGGTAGTTGTGTGCCGTGGTAATGGTTGCACAACCGGCCATGGCAAGGACGGACAAAAGCGCAATAAGCCTCACTTTGACCCATCCTTTCCTTTGACGCCGGATTTAACCGTTTCGCCGGGCTTTACAAGCACTCCAGACAGCTGTATCTCATGATAGCACACCAAAAAAGGTATGGGGCAGGGTATTTCCGTTCCGGGAACCTCAAAGAAAACCTTTTCATCGCGTGTGAACATGATATTTTTGACATTTGCGTTCTTCGAATTGGCATATGTCATCATGCGGTCATGCAGAAGTATTGGATTGACATGATCCGTAAAGAACTTCCACGGAAAACTTTCACCAGGTGTTGCATTGCCGCACACCAACGGTATGCAATTGAAGAGATACCATCCATAGTTTGAAATCAGAACGTGTTCGATAGGTTTATCGACACCTTCCACCAATTCCGAATTCTGCAACGCAGTATTGGTTCCCACATCCATGCTGTAGCATCCGCCAAGCATGATTGCGAACAAAACAACGATGGATAGCTCAAGTATCTTCATGACAGCGCGAATTATACCATATTCGACTTACTTGCCGCAGATCTCTTTGAGGTGCGGCAAGAAGGCGTCCGCCCACACGGTATAGCCCTCTGGCCCGGGGTGTGTGCCGTCAGGCAGAAGCTTTACATCAGGCAGTCCTTCAGAATCCGTGAACTGCTTTGTGAGATCGAACCAGATCACATCCTTGCCGTCTGCCAGGGGACGTATGAGTTCATTCACTTTGATCTGCTTTGGCATGACAATCTCGCCATTCTTGCGGGTGTAGTCGCGGTTTGGACGCTTGTGCGCAACTTCGCGCGGCAGAAGCGGCATGAGCAACAGCTTCGCCTGCGGCTGTTTCTTGCGGATCGCCTCGACACAGGCCTTGATACCGGCGGCGATATCCTCCGGGGTGTCGCTCCAGGTGTTGTTCGTACCGATCATGAGGGTGACGACACGTGTATGCACGCCATCAAGTATTCCGCCATGAAGAATATTCCAAAGCGTATTCTGCGTACGGTCGCCGCCGAAGCCGACGTTCAGGATCTTGTATCCCTTGAACTTGGCGTTGAACACATCCACATTGCCCTTGCGGTCCCAGAAATGGGTGATCGAATCGCCGATCATTATGGCATCGTAGTAACGCTCCGCATTCGCACACTGCTCGGCGCGTTTCTCTCTGATGCGAGGCTGTACGGACTTTTTCGGATTGTTCAGCCAGTGGTTCTTGATCTTGGGGATGGTCGTCACAGGACCGGTCTTGGGAAGCGAAGTCATCGCAACGGGAGCTGTTGATTTCGGAGCCTTCTTCGTGCGGCCGAGAGCATAGTCGAGGAACGGCTTGAGCTCCTCAGCCCAAATAACGTAGCCTGGCTCGCCGGGATGCAGGAGATCCTTGGCCATGCTCGTTTCCATCACACCGTTTGTCGTGAGAAGTCTGCTGTTGAAGTCGCACCAGAGAACTCGCTTTCCGTCCGCGAACGCCTTTATCTCGCTGTTCACTAGATCGTTGCGCACACGGAGCGGATCCTTTACCGTCGCACCGCGGGGGAAGATAGGATGCATGATTATCTTCGCCTGCGGATATTTGCTTTTGAGATGGTCCACGATGGACTGGATTCCAAGAATCGTATCGGTAGGCGGCTCACTCTCAACATCGCGATGTCCGGTATTGTTCGTGCCGATCATGAGGACGAACGCCTTGGGCGAAAGATTCGCCAGCTGACCGTTGTAGAGACGCCACAGCACATGCTCGGTGCGGTCTCCGGAGATGCCGCAGTTGAGAGCCTTGTAGGTGCCTTCAGCAAAATTTGCCGCCCAGACCTTCGCTCCTTTCGACTCCCACCCATGCGTGATCGAGTCGCCAAGAAAGACGATATCATAACCGCCTTGCTCCGCCAAAGCCTTTTTGGCGTCGAAGCGAGGAAGCCACATCTTGCGTGTCCACGCCCTTTCAGGGAGAGCGGGCGTCACGGCAAGCTGACCGAAGAGCGAACCGCACACACCGACGGAAAGTGCGGCAAACATCATTCTATAGGCTGGCATTTTCATGTTTCGTGATATTCCTTGTTTTCTGAAATGCAACAATTCAAACCATCCGCTTACACATTGAGCTGTGCGGAATCGCGCTTGACCTTGGAGTCATCAAGACCAAGCTTGGACACATCAACATCGACGATTCCGAGCGGCTTTGCCGTGCGCCAGCCGCCACGTGTGAAGTCCGGTATGTCAAACGGCTTCGAGCGGCTGCGCACCGACTTCTCGGAAAGCTCCGCGAGACAGCACCAGCTTGCGAGATCGTACACGTCCATATCCATGGGAAGTCCGTTCTGCAGGCAGTATGCCCAGCGGAGATCCATCAGGAAGTCCATTCCGCCGTGTCCGCCAACCTTCTTGGCAATCTCGCCGGCCGACTTCCAAAGCGGATGCTTGTATGCCTCCTTGATCTCTGCAATCTTCTCGGCATCGAAGAACTTGTGCAGTCCGTCGCCGGGCTTCTCCTCCCATCCGAATCTCATCATGGAAGGCTCCTTGCGGTACGTACGCCACGGCATGCCGTGGAAGATACCCTTCGTGCCCGTCACCATGTTGATGCGAGAGTAGGGACGCGGACTCGACACGTCATGCTGAAGCATGATGGAGCAGCCATTGACGGTACGGATGAGTGTCGTATTCATGTCACCCATCTCTACCTTCTCATTCGCCTTCCACGTGCCGGGGAAGAGGTGCTTCGCGTACGCCTCGTAGTTCGCCTGACGCGATTCGAGGGACACAAGATAGTCGAACCTGTCGCCACGGTTGACGTTCATGTACTGGCATATCGGACCAAGCCCGTGCGTCGTATACTGATTGCCCTTGTGCGCCTGATTCCAGCGCAGACGCCAGTATTTCCAGTAGCCAAGTCCATCAGCAGGACCTTGATCCATGTAGTTTCCCTTGCGGAGATCGTGGATGTACGCACATTCTCCATGCACAAGATCGCCCAACTTGCCCTGACGGCAGAGATTGAGCGCGAGCATCTCGGCTTCGCCGTAGCAGCAGTTCTCAAGCTG
>JAGBFY010000386.1 GCA_017936245.1 Kiritimatiellia bacterium | reverse complement strand
GGGGTGCCGCAGAGAGGCTTTTCGCAGAACACATGCTTGCCTACGGCAAGCGCGGCGCACACGAGATCGCAATGCTCGGGAGTCGGTACGCAGATATCCACGACATCAATATCCGGATCGGTAATCATGTCGAACGCATCGTCATACACCGTAACGCCCGTAAGGTCGAGAGGCTTGGAGTTGTCTCCGCCGCCGATATTTCCGACAACCGCCGAAATGTCGCCCTTGCGCTTCTTGGCATCCACGTCCGCAAGCGCAACGACCTTGGCATTTTTCATCCCCTGATAGACACCCCAATGAGTACTGCCCATGAAACCGAGTCCCACAAGACCGATCTTTACCTGTTTCATCACGTCTCCTTAAGTTTTAATCCGTCTGAAAATTTACCGTGCAGCACCTACTGCAAAGCCAACGTCGAAAGAAACTTCTCCCAACAACGTAGAATATAGCAGAATAGGCCAAATTAGGCAAGGAGCAATACAGCGAACAATCACCAGCCGCCGCGTTCCATGTCGCGCTTTTGCGCCTTGGCCTTGAGGGAATCGCGCTTGTCGTGAAGAGCCTTGCCACGGCATACGCCAAGCTCAAGCTTTATGTGACCATGCTTGAGATACAGTTTCAAAGGAACGATGGTAAGACCTTTAGCCTCGGTCTTCATGCGAAGCTGCTCGATCTCCTTGCGGTGGACAAGCAGCTTGCGGTTGCGGCGGGGATCATGGTTGAAGCGGTTTCCGAACTCATACACCGGAATGTTCATTCCGCACACGTACAGTTCATCCCGCAGCACGGCACCGTATGCCCCGGCAAGGGAAGCCTCGCCGTGGCGCACAACCTTGACTTCGGTACCAGTCAACTGAATACCGCACTCGATCCTGTCGAGTACGGTATAGTCGTGCCAAGCCTTTCGGTTTACGGCAAAATCGCCGGGCGGTGTGTGTTTCTTCTCCGCCACGTCTTATTCGTCGTCGCCGTACATGGTACGGAAAGAGGAATGCTTGGCCCACTTCGTCTTTGCATCCTCGGCGCGAGCGATCGCATCGAAGTCGATTTCGGAGATGAGCTTGCCTTCCGCAACTTCACGAAGCGCGGTATCGACCTTGTCCTCATCAGACGAAAGGGGACGCACCAGCGGCTTCTCGCCGTTGATGAGCTGCTTCTCGCGCTTCGAGATGAGATTCACGAGAACGGGCACCGAAGGTACGCGTTCATGGGCTTTCTTCAAGAGTTCGACGTTCATTTTTACTACTCCACTTCCGAAAAAGAAGTGCGAATTGTATCAAATGCGGCGTTTTCCGTCAAGGAATACAGCCTTCACCTTGAAGGATTTCGCATCCAGCACCGCCAGGTCGGCGACATAGCCCTTCTCAACCTTGCCGAGCGTATCGCCAAGGCCGAGCTCAATCGCCTGGTTCCAGGAGGTGACGCGGATGAGATCCTTGAGTTCAAGTCCGGAAACGTCGCGGAGGTTCTTGAGCCCCTGGTTCATCCAAAGCGTGGAGCCTGCAAGATTGCCGCCCTCGACAAGACGCGCCTCACCGCCCTTGAGCTGAACCTTGAGTCCGCCCATCTCAAACGCATAGCCATCCTTGCAGTGCGAGCAGCGCAGGGAGTCCGTTATCATCTGGACGTGCGCAAGATTGCGGCGCGTCAGCACGAGACGGAGCATATCGTCGCAGAGATGTATGCGATCGCAGATGATCTCGGTGTTGAGATCCTCGATCAGGAATCCTGCGCCCACCATGCCGATCTCTCGGTGATGGAGCGGGGTCATCTGGTTGCAGAAGTGCGTCATGTGACGCAGCCCCTTCTTGTACGCAGGCATGAACTCGGCGAGCTTGGCGCCGGTGTGGCCGCAGCTCGGAACGATTCCGCGCTTGAGGCAGGCTGCGGCGAACGCGGCTCCGCCCGGCTGCTCAGGGGCGTACGAGACCATCTTGACAGGAGAGATCTTGTCGATCGCCAGCACTTCCTTCATGTCCGGCTTGCGCACGAACTTCGGATTCTGGGCGCCGCAGCACTTGGAGTTGATGAACGGACCTTCAAGATGAATGCCCGCCACCTTAGAGAACTTCGTGGTCTTGCGGTATTCGGCAACGGCCTTCGCCGCCGCGACAAGATTGTCGTTGCCGACGGTGAGGGTCGTAGGAAGGAACGTGGTGCAGCCTTCGGCAAGCTTCGCCTCGGCGATCTTCTCGATCGCCTCTGTCGTGGCATCGCACACGTCATATCCGCAGGCGCCATGGAGATGCACATCGATGAATCCAGGAACGACATAAGCGCCCTTCGCGTCAAACACCCAATCGTTCTTGCCGGGCTTTGCGGCCTTCGCGACCTTCGTTATCTTTCCGTCCACAATCTCCACTGCGGCGCAGGGCATATCCACACCAGGGCTGATGACATGGGCGTTTACTATGACTGTTTTCATTATGTTTATCTCCTTGATACGCAAGACATGAAAATTTCCGTTAATTATACCACAACCGGAGAACTGACAGGACGTATACGCACGACCGCCTTCAAGAATCCAAAAATTTTCTTAAATAAATCAGAAGGTCATGCATCCAGCATAAACGGCTGGGAGAAGAGCGTTTCACCGGCGGAATCGACGGAATATGCCTTCAGCCTCAGATATACATGATCGCCTTCGGGACGGTTGAACGCACATTCACGCCCTTCCGTCTTATGTACCACACCCTTCTTCGAAATCACCTCGAAACGTGCGGGCTTGTCGGTGGAAGCGAAAAGTTTTTTGCCGTCAAAGGATATGTTGGTGAAATTCAATGCGCCTTTCCCGACAACCGCACCGTAGAAGTTGCCGTCACGATACGCCTTGAGACAGGCATGCGCAGTCTTCTCCGCAACAAGAAGGACGTTCAACCCCTTCGTGTAGCCCCAGTCGGGAACCGAAAATCCGAAGCACTGGCGTCCTGCAGACAATGCATGATCCCACCACTCTTCGCTCCAGCTGCGAGCCCACGGACGCTTCGGGTTTTTGCGCCCTGCGCTGAAATTGTACACCTCGATGCCAAGCACCCGGGGATCGTAGTCGAGCATCTCTAGGAGGAATCCCTTGTCCAGCCTGCTCCAGGACGGATGGTTGATTGTAATTCCGCCTCCATCAGGATAAATCATACCTGCAATCATCCTGTCAATGGCGACGTTCCACCTTTCCCCGCATGCAGGCACATAGCCATGCTTGCGGAAAAGGTATTGATTATGTGCGTCAAACATCCCAGATGCAAATGTGGAACCCGGAGAACAGAGATGCACATTCTGTGTATGCTCTCCCAGGAGAGACGAGTGTTCTGCATTGGGAGCCTCAAGCATGTCCTTCGGGAAACTAGGGAACATGGGTCCCCCGGCGCGGAATGGAAGCCTCTTCGCCAGTTCAGGAGGCAGTTCGCTCTTCCACGATTCTATGACTTCGCTCCAGCTGCGAGCCCACGGACGCTTCGGGTTTT